>DMQW01000400.1 GCA_003455565.1 Limisphaerales bacterium | reverse complement strand
CGCGGGCGGCGGCGGCAACGGCGGGAGTTGCGCGGCAAAACCATTTTTCGTCGCGACCGGCTGGCTGATGAGATTGAGCGAAGCCGGTTTCAAATCGCCGCTGCGCGCCGAGATGGCGATGAGTCCGGGCACATCCGTCGCGCGCACCGCAACGCGGTTGATGCCGCACTCGACATCGAGAAATTGTTTGTTGATGGAATTCGTTTTGCCGCTGTTGTAGCCGCCGCGCCAGATGCCGGGGCCGGTGAGGTCAAAATCCACGCGCGACTGCACCGTCGGGCAGCGCTCGCCATTCGCGTCCACCACTTCCACGTCAATCAACGCAATGTCCGAGCCATCGGCCTGCAACCCGCCCGGCCCAAGCATCGGCGTGAGCTTTAACGCCACCGGCGAACCAACCGTGTGTTTCGTCTGAGCCGTGGCCACCTTGCCCTGGCTGTAAGCAATGGCTTTTATTTCGCCTGGCTCCCACGCGACGTTTTCAAAAGTGAAAAGATAGCGGTCGGAAACTTTTCCATGGCCGAGCGATTTTCCGTTCACAAACAATTCCACGTCGCCGCAGTTCGACGTGACATAAACCGTTTTTTTTGTGCCGGCGGAATAATTCCAGTGGCCGATGATGTGGATTTGCGGGTCGTGGCGAAACATCGTCTGGCAAACATAATAAGCCTCCTTCGGCAAACGCACGCCGTCCACTTCACCGCTCGCGCGCGTCACTTCCGCCGCGTCGCGACCGCCGCTGGTGGAATCGGAAAAAATCCAGTTCGCGCCGCCGCCATGGTTGGGCGCGCCGACTTTGAGAACGTATTGCGCGACTTCATTCGCCGCATATTTTTCCGAGGTCAGGACGTAATCCGATTTTCCCTTCGCTTCGGGATAGCCAAAATTCGGCGGTGAAAAATCATCCCACACGCGGCGTGGCGATTCTTCGCGGTCATATTCGCCCTCCACCACCGGCAGGCTTGGAATTTCGCGTCCGCCTTCGGTGCCGATGCAGACATCCATGAATTTCGCGTCCGTCTGATCCGCGCGCCGATGCGCATAGGCGCGTCCGCCGTGCGGATCGAACTCATCCATGTAACCGCGCAATTCCTTGACGTGCGCCAGCGAGACTTTCTGGTTGCCGCCTTCCCAAATCATAATCGAAGGATGGTTGCGGAAATAAATAATCAGGTCGCGAAAAGCGGCGGCGCGAATTTTCCACGCGGCACCGACCGTGTCGGATTCGCCATCCACGCCCGGCTGATCCGCCATGATGCCCAGTTGGTCGCCGGCAGAGATCATCGGCTCCGAAGCGGCGCAATGACCCCAGCGCACCCAGTTGCCGCCTGCCGCCTTCATCAAATCGAGCGTGTAATAATGCAGCCAGTCCGGCTGCGCCGCGCCGAGGCCCGGCCATTCGTCGGTGGGTTTTTGTCCCCAGCCGTGCAATTTCAAATGATGGCCGTTGATCCAAAATCCCGTTTGCGCGTCCCAGCGCACGGTGCGGATGCCCAGCGGAATTTCGCTGGTGTCGGCGGTCTGATCGCCCGCGCGCAACGTGAGGACGACGTGATAAAGATACGGATAATCCGGTTCCCACAGTTGCGGATTTTTAATTTCACCGGACAAATTTAATTGCGCATGCGCGCCTGCGGCGACGTCGCCATTTTGATTCAACGTGAGCATCACCTGCCCGGCCCGATCCAGAATCTGCGCGGTCACGGAAATTTTCTCGCCCGTTGTCCGGCCATTCTCAACCGGCACTTCCAGATTGATGGTCGCCGCATTGGTCGAAACATTGCCGGTGTAAACATACGGCCCGGCGGTTTGAAGAAAGCTGTAAAGCGGCAGCGTAATGTGCAGCGGATCGGTGACGTAAAGCCGCACGTCGCGATAAATGCCGCCATGCGCCGGATGCCAGTGCGGGTTGTTCCAGGGAATCTGGTCGGCCTGGATTTTGTCCACGTCTTCGGGGATGCCTGCGTTCACTTTGGCGGAGAGCGCCGCCAGGCTCGGACTCGCGGCGGGCGCGAAATTCAGATTATCAGCCGCCGGTTTTGCCGCCGGGGTTTCCGCGCCTTCCGCCGCCAGCGGATCTTTCATGAAGCGGTTGTCGCACATCACGGCCAGCACGTTCGGCACATCGAAACGCAGGAGCGGCGTCAGATCAAAACCGAACGGAATGAAGCCGGTCTTGCTGACCCCGAGAAGTTTTCCATTGAGATAAACCTCCGCCACCTGCCGCGCGGCCGCGAACTCGATATAGACTTTTTTTCCTTTGAAGTTTTCCGGCAGGGAAAAAGTTTTCCGATACCAGGTGCGTCCGCCCCACTGATCCTGTTCACCGCGATGCCCCGGCAGCGAGAAGTTGTCAAACGTGTCCGTGTCGTTGTAAGTGTGCGGCAGCGAAACGGATTTCCAGCCGTGTTCGTCGAAGTCAATGGCCGTCGCCCCGGCGGGATCGGCCTTGATGAATTTCCAGCCGGGATTGAAGTTGAGCGTGAGCCGCCCATCCGCAAACAGCGCCTGCGCCGCCAGCAAAAAAATCGCCAGAGAAATCCACAGACTTCTCCGCCCATGCCGCCGGGATATATTTTGGGGGACAAAAAACATTCACTTTATAATCGCCGCAAAACCGCAACGTGCGCCACTGAACATTCGTTCTATCCAATTAGAGATTTTGACGAAATGTAATGATGCATGTCATGCAAAACTATAAAATTATTTCATCCACTCACAAACAAATTATCTCGGGCAATTTGCCAACCCACAATTGGTCACGAAGGCTGCCACTTTAAGCATTGCCTCTACTGGCATCACCGCCGGAATCTTTTTGTCAGGAAAACATCATTCGCATCACACCCAAAGGTTTTACGAATGTGGTCTGCGCCATTTCACTTTAAAAAAACATCCCAGCCTTCATTTGCAACTCCATGGCTGACATCCGATGAGGTTGCGAAAATCGGACTTACGGATTTTCCACGCAAGGGTAGTGCTGTGCCACATAGCTGACGTCCACAGTATTGGGGCCAACAGCCATTTGAGTATGATCTCCTATAGCAGCCTCGGCTATTGTAGTGCCAGATCGCCACCGATGACTTTCGGCGTGGCCATCGGCGAAACTGAACGTGCTGCTGACAACATGATAAACAGCAGGACAATCAACCCAACTTGAAAATGAATAAATTATTGAAAAGTTCATCTCCCAAGAACCAAGATTATCACCACGAACATCATTCTCTTCCACCCACAAAATACTGTCGGTGGGATGGCGTATGCCGCTAACTTTCATAATAGGCGTGGCACCATCGTGATTCCCAGAATTCCCCACGCCGGCAACGTAGGTTCCCCCATTCAAACCTAAAACACCTGAATAACTATCGTAATAATATACCCCGCCTTTTGCAACACGCTTATCACCCGGACAATGAATAATCCCGGCATTAGGAGCATATTTGTAAAGCGCCGCCTCTTTGTATCCTTCCTGAATTGTCCAATCAGTCACGGCCTGTCCTGAAAGCCCCGCCGGTGGAGTTGCTGTCACAGTAGGCAAGCTACCCGGGGCAGTGCTTTGCGCCCCAATGCGCCACTCCCAATTATATTTGCAATTAAAACCAACCAGTTGGTCGTTGTTATCTGGCAGATACATTTGCCAAGCCAAGGCCAGTTGTTTTTGATTGCTGACACAAACAGAAGAGGTAGCCTTTTGCTTCGCTTTTGTCAGCGCCGGCAGCAGCATCGCCGCCAGAATTGCAATGATGGCGATGACCACCAGAAG
>DMQW01000450.1 GCA_003455565.1 Limisphaerales bacterium | reverse complement strand
GACGGGGACGCGGGACTGGTGCATCGGCTGCGGGGCCAGCCCAGCGCGCGGCGCAAGCCACCGGCGTTGCGGGCGCTGGCATTGGCGCGCTATGAAGCGGAGCGCTTACGCCGACTTTGGACCGACGTTGATGGCGGAGCATCTGGCCAGGGAAGGGCTGGTGGTGGATCACGAGACGTTGCGGCGGTGGCGGCTGGCGGACGGGAAGCGGACGGGGCGTCGCCGCCGGCAAAAGCACCGGCAATGGCGGGAGCGCAAGCCGAGTTTTGGGGCGATGGTGCAACTGGACGGTTCGCACCACGATTGGTTCGAGGGCCGGCGTGAACCGTGTGTGTTGATGGTGATGGTGGACGACGCGACCAACCGGATGCGGGCGCGATTTTTCGAGGAAGAGACGACGCCTGCCAGCGATGATGTATTCGAAGGTTGGGGGCATCGGCATCGGCTGCCACGTAGTTTGTATGTGGATCGGGACAGCCTCTATCGCTGCGAAGGGGTGGGGAGCCTCGCCGAGCAACTGGCCGGGAAGGAGCCCCAGACGCAGTTTGGCCGGGCCATGGAGCAATTGGGTGTGGAACTGATCCTGGCCAACAGCCCGCAAGCCAAGGGGCGGGTGGAACGGATGAACGGGGTGCGGCAAGACCGGCTGGTCAAGGAAATGCGTCTGGCGGGGATCAACGATCTGGAAAGCGCCAACCGATTTTTGGACGGGGAGTATTTGCGGGCCTTCCACCGGCAGTTTGCGCGGGTGGCGGCCGGCCCGGTGGATGTGCATCGGGCCGTGGCGCGACCGCTAAACGAAGGATTGAGCTGGGAGGAAGAGCGGGTGGTGCAAGGCGACTGGACCGTGACCTGTGGTGGGAAGCGGTATCAACTGGATCGACAACACGAGGCGTTGAGTCTGGTGCGGCGCAAAGTGATTGTGCGGACGCTGCGGAATGGCCGGGTGCAGTTGGTGTATCAAGGAAAGCAACTGAAGTGGCGAGCACTGCCCGAAGGAGCGATGCGCCAACCGGCCCAGGCGAAGCGGGTGAAAACGCCAACAACGGTGAAGCCACCGTCGGCGAATCATTTGTGGCGGCGGTTTGGGATGGGCGTGGGGCGGAATTATTGGCGCGGAGTGAAGGCGCACGGACGGGCGGAACGGTTGGGGTTGCGGGACTCCGGTCGGCCTGCGCTACGCTCCGGCCTCCCTGCGGCCCGCAACCCCAACCGGGGAAAGGGTGCAACGAACAACAACCAAAAAAGGGGACATTCTCTCGTGAGTTAACTAGGGGACATTTCTAAAGAGTTTTGACATTCCGCGTTCATCCGTGATTCAACGGCTTTTCATTTCCCGTTCGTTCAGTCCATGACTGCGCCACAAAAAATAAATCGCCGGATACACCGCCAGTTCCATGATGGTCGAGGTGATGACGCCGCCGACCATCGGCGTGGCGATGCGTTTCATCACGTCGGCCCCGGCACCGTGACTCCATAAAATTGGCGCAAGGCCGGCGATGATGACGCACGCGGTCATGGCTTTCGGGCGAACGCGCTTTACGGCGCCATGATAGATCGCTTCGTGCAAATCGGCCGTGGTATTCATTGCGCCTTTCTGCTTCCAATCCGCAAACGCGAGATCCAAGTAAAGCAGCATGACGACGCCGGTTTCGGCGTCGAGGCCGGCGAGCGCGATGATGCCCACCCAGACGGCCACGCTCAAATTGTAGCCGCACAAATAAATCGCCCAGAAAGCGCCGACCAGCGAGAACGGCACCGCCAGCATCACGATGGCAGTCTTGATGGCGGATTTCGTGTTGAGGTAAATGATGAGCATGATGATGAGCAGCGTCAGCGGCACGACGGTCATCAGCCGTTCCTTGGCGCGCAGCATGTATTCGTATTGGCCGCTCCAGAAAATATTGTAGCCGCCGGGCAGTTTGATGTCGCCGCGCGCCACCGCCTCGTTCACGGCACGCATGGCCATCTGCACATACGTCCCGACGTCCACACCGCGGATGTCCACATAGACCCACGCATTCGGCACCGCGCCTTCGCTCTTGATGCCCATCGGGCCGTCTACGACTTTGACCGTCGCGAGTTGGCCGAGCGGAATCTGCGCGCCCGTCGGCGTCGGCACCACGATGTCCTCGCGCAACGCCCGCAGGTCGGAACGGAAATCGCGGCCGTAACGCAAATTAATGGTGTAGCGCTGCAAACCCTCGACGGTCGTCGTCAAAGGCATTCCGCCGAGCGCGACGGACAAAACTTCCTGCACGTCAGCGAGCGTCAGGCCGTAGCGCGCGATGGCGTCGCGGTCAATTTCAAATTCAATGAAGCGCCCGCCCATCACGCGCTCGGCGAACACGCTCGTGGTGCCCGGAACTTTGCGGACGACCGCCTCGACTTCGGTGCCGATGCGTTCGAGCGTCGCCAGATCCGCTCCGGCGATCTTGATGCCGACGGGCGTCTTGATGCCGGTGGATAGCATGTCAATGCGCGTGCGGATGGGCATAGTCCACGCGTTGTTCAGGCCGGGAATTTGCACGACGTTGTTCATCGCGTCGGTCAATTCGTCCGGCGTGCGTTTGCGGTGCGCGATGACTTTGCCGTCGTCGTCCTTGATGTCCACGGCGGGCCATTCCGATTCCGGCTTGAGGCGGATGGTCGTCTCAATCATGTCCATCGGCGCAGGATCGGTGGCGGTCTCGGCGCGACCGGCCTTGCCGAAAACTTCCGCAACTTCGGGAAACGATTTGATGAGCCGGTCGGTGACTTGCAGGATTTCGCGCGCCTTCGTGGGCGAGATGCCGGGAAACGTCGTCGGCATGTAAAGCAAATCGCCTTCGTAAAGCGGCGGCATGAATTCGGAGCCGATGTTCTGATACGGAAATAATTTTCCTGCGGAAAACGCCGCGTCGCGAGCCTTGCCTTCGGGCAGCGTATGCGAGGCGATCCAGTTCCACGGGAGAAACACCCACACAATGATCACCCCGGCGGTTAGGATCACCGCCCAGCGCCGCTTGATAACAAAATCCAGCACCGGGTGATAAATCCAGATGAGCAGACGGTTGAGGGGATTTTTTTCTTCTGACGGAATTTTCCCCCGGATGAACCAGCCCATCAGCACCGGCGCGAGCGTGATGGACAACAGCGCGGCGGCGGCCATGGAATACGTTTTGGTGAACGCCAGCGGCTTGAACAACCGGCCTTCCTGTTCCTGCAACGTGAACACCGGCAAAAACGAAACCGTGATGACGAGCAGCGAATAAAACAGCGTCGGCCCGACCTCCACCGCCGCGTCGCGGATGATTTCCCAATGCGGCTTCTTGCCTTGATCACGTTCGAGATGTTTGTGCGCGTTCTCGATCATGATGATGACCGCGTCCACCATCGCGCCGATGGCGATGGCGATGCCGCCAAGCGACATGATATTGGAAGTGATGCCCTGGCCGAACATCACGAGGAGCGCAATCAGCACCGCGACCGGCAAAATAATAATCGCCACCAGCGCGCTTCGCAGATGGAGCAGGAACGCCAGACAGACGAGCGCCACGACGATGCTTTCCTCGATTAATTTGTCTTTGAGCGTCTTCACCGCGCGATCAATCAACTCTGAACGGTCATAGTTCACCGTGACTTTCACGTCGTCCGGCAATGCCTTCATCGCCGTCGCCAGCCGCGCCTTCACGTCCTGAATCACCTGATACGCATTCGCGCCGTAACGCACGATCACGATGCCGCCGACGGTTTCACCTTCGCCGTTGGCCTCGGCGATGCCGCGCCGCATGTCCGGGCCGAACTGGATGGTCGCCACGTCGCGCAGCAAGATTGGCACGCCCTTGTCGCCGATGCCGACGGCGATTTTTTTCAAATCGTCGAGGCTGGTGACGTAACCTTTGACGCGCAGGATGAATTCGCGTTCCGCCAGTTCCAGCGAACGTCCGCCGACCTCGCCATTGCTGCGTTCGATGGCCGTGCTGACGTCTTTCAATGCAAGGTTGTAGGCGCGCAGCTTGGTCGGGTCCACTGTAACCTGATATTGCTTCACGAAACCGCCGACGCTCGCGACTTCCGACACGCCGGGCACGGCGGTGAGCTGATATTTCAAATACCAGTCCTGGATGGAGCGGAGTTCCGCGAGATCACGGTTCGTCGAATTGAGCGAATACATGAACGCCCAGCCCACGCCAGTCGCGTCCGGGCCGAGCGACGGCGTGACGCCCTTCGGAAGCTGGCTGCCGATGCTGCTCAGATATTCCAACACGCGGCTGCGCGCCCAATAGGGATCCGTGCCGTCTTCGAAGATCACATACACGAACGAGAAGCCGTAAAACGAATAGCCGCGCACAACCTTTGACCGTGGCACCGAAAGCATTTTCGTCGTGATGGGATAAGTGACCTGGTCCTCGACGATGTTCGGCGCCTGGCCTTCCCACGGCGTGTAGATGATGACCTGCGTGTCGGAGAGGTCAGGAATCGCGTCGAGCGGAATGTTGCGTGCCGCATAAACGCCGCCAAACACCAGCGCCACCGTGGCCAGCAGCACGATGAACTTGTTCCGCAGCGAAAAATCTATGATGCGTTGGAGCATGGCGGTTTTTCTGTTTTGTCCCGCAGGGACGTTCGAGAATAGCCCGGCGTTTTAACGCCGGGTTTATGTTGCAATCGAAATTGCGTCCCGAAGGGACGGCTGGAATGGAACCGGCAACGAATCAACCGTCCCTTCGGGACTAGATGCACCAATTGCGGGCTTGTCCCGGCGTTGAAACGCCGGGCTATTTTCATTCTGTCCCTTCGGGACATGGACATGATTGGGTGGATCAAAAACATATCCGCTATTTCGCCGTATCCTTTATCGGCACCAGATCCATCTCGCATTTCGGGCATTTGCCCGGCTTGTCCGAGATGACTTCCGGGTGCATCGGGCAGGT
>DMQW01000381.1 GCA_003455565.1 Limisphaerales bacterium | reverse complement strand
TGCGCCAGCAACGCGCGCATGGATTCTTCCCAACGCACCGACGCGCAGACCTGCTCGACGAGGCGCGCGGAAATCTCCGTCGCGCCGCCGTGCGCCTGCGCCGTGACGTTGGAAATCACCGGCACAACCGGCGAAACCAAATTAATTTTTGCCAGTTCCGCGCCGAGCTTTGGCTGCGCGCTGGCCATGAGCGGTGAATGATACGCGCCCGCCACCGGCAACGGCAACGCGCGTTTCGCGCCTTTGGCCTTGGCGAGTTCGCACGCCTTCGCAATTTTTTCCGCTTCGCCGGAAATCACGAACTGGCCGGGACAATTCAAATTGGCGAGAACGACTCCGGCTTCCGCGCAAACTTCGCGCGTCGGCGCTTCGTCCAGACCGATGATCGCCGCCATGCCGCCCTTGGTCACGTCGCAGGCTTCCTGCATGAATTTTCCGCGCTGGCGGACGACGCGCAATCCGTCTTCAAAAGACATCGCGCCCGCCACCGTCAACGCCGTAAATTCGCCGAGCGACAAACCGGCAGTGGCACCAAATTTCAGTTGGAGTTCACGCTTTAGCCTGTCAGCGGTGGAACAAGCTGAAGCTTGAACTCCAACGCGCTCCTTGAGCAATTCAAAGCAAACCCAGCTCACGAGAAAAATCCCCGGCTGCGCGTTTTCGGTTTTCGTCAAATCGGCTTCCGGGCCGTTGAAACAAATGGAAGCGAGGTCATAGCCGAGCGCGACGTTGGCGCGGTCGAACCACGCTTTCGCGGACGGAAATTTTTCAGCCAGGTCTTTGCCCATGCCGACGACTTGCGCGCCTTGACCGGCAAACAGGAGTGCGGTTTTGCTCATAAAAAAGAGCGCATACTAAACACGAAATTGGCGCGGAATGAAAGGCTGAAAATTGATTCCGTCAGCAACATCGAACACTCAACATCCAACATCGAACATCCAATGTCGCCGCCGTTCGTGCCGTTCATTGGGTGTTGAGCGTTCGATGCTGGATGTTCGATGTTTTTATTTCCTTTGATACGTTCCCATCAACTGCCCCTCCGCCAGGATGAGGCCTTTCATCGCGGCTTCAACGTCTTTCTTCGTCGCGCCGGGCTTGAGGTCGAGCATCGTGTCGAGGGCGTAGAGCTTGAAGAAGTAGCGATGCGGTTTGCCGGGTGGCGGACATGGCCCGCCATAACCCAGGCGTGGCCAACTGTTCAATCCCTGCTTCGCCCCGCTGGAAGTGAACTGGGTTTTCGCTACGTCTTCCGGAAGTTCGGTCGCATTCGGTGGCAGGTCGTAGAGCACCCAATGCACCCACGTGCCGACGGGCGCGTCGGGATCGTCGGCGATGAGCGCGAAACTTTTGGTGTTTGCGGGCGCGTTCGTCCACTTGAGCGGCGGCGAAGCGTCGTTGCCTTCGCAGGAATATTTTGCCGGAATCGGTTGTCCTTCGGAAAAAGCGGGGCTGGTGATTTGGAGGTTCATAATTTTTTTTGGGTTGGGTTTGTCCGCGCCACCGGCCGTGACCAAACAGCCAAGCATTACGGTCACAAATAACACGTTCATTTGCGCGTTCATGGCACGATTTTACCCCATTGCGCGCAAACGCAAACGGAAATTTCACTTGCCGCAGCGGACACGTTGACAACAATGCGCGCCATGTTTTCACACATCGTTGTTTTCTGGACCGACCCGGCGCAACCGAACGCGGCGGATGAATTGGTCGCCGGTGCCAATAAATATCTGAAGGCGATTCCCGGCGTGCTGCAATTTCACGTCGGCAAGATGTCGCCCAGCCCGCGCCCGGTTGTGGACCAGACTTATCAGGTCGCGCTGAATCTGATTTTCCCCAGCAAACAGGCCGAACAAGAATACCAAGTCCACCCGCAGCACATCGAATTCGTGGCAAAAGTTTTCAAGCGCACCTGCCAGAAAGTCGTTATCTATGATTTTGAGTAGTATGGGACAGGCTTCCAGCCTGTCTCCATCTCAAGCAAATTCAGAGACAGGCAAAATGCCTGTCCCACTTCACGCGCGCGGGTGAAATTTCCGGTGGATTTCCCGCAGCCGGCTGCCGGTGACGTGCGTGTAAATTTCCGTTGTGCCGATGCTCGCATGGCCGAGCAATTCCTGGATCACGCGCAAGTCCGCGCCATGCTCCAGCAGATGCGTCGCAAAACTGTGCCGCAGCATGTGCGGCGTGATGTTGCGCTCAATGCCGGCACGTTTCACGCGATTCTTGATGTGCAACCAAAGCGTCACCGATGCGAACGGCGTGCCGCGCTTCGTCAAAAAAACATTCGCCGGTGATTTTGGCGTGACGAGTTTTGGCCGCCCAGCTTCGATGTAACGGTTCAACGCTGCAACGGCTTTGCGTCCCACGGGCACGACGCGCTCCTTGTTGCCCTTGCCGATGACGTTGATGAATCCGGCGTCGAGATGAAGCTGCTCCAGCCGCAGATTTTTCAATTCGGACAAACGCAAACCGGAAGCATAGGCCAGTTCCAAAATCGCCTGGTCGCATAAATTTTCCGGTGTTTCAGGATTTTCCGGTTCGAGCAATTTGTTAATTTCTTCATTCGACAACGCCTTCGGCAACCGCTTCCACCGGCGCGGCAGCGAAAGATTTTCCGCGATGTTCGCCGGCAGCAGTTTTTCGTTCTCGGCAAATTTGTAAAACGACCGCAACGCTGCAATCTCCAGATAAACGCTTTCGCCGCTCAAGCGCTTGGTGGATTCCTTCGGCTCGTCGGCCAGCGGACGCGCGCGTTCGTGTTGCAGGAACGCCATGAGATGTTTCAGTTCGACCGATTGCCAGTCCGTGAGATTTTGTTGCGCCGCCCACGCGGTGAATTTGCCGAGCAACGCGGCATAAGTTTTCGCCGTGTTGTCCGACTGCCCGCGCTCGTGGCGCAGGTATTGCAGAAAATCTTCGACAAGCGTTTGCATCAAAATTATTCACCAAGTTTGCGCCGGCGTTCGCGCAACCAGCGCGGATGGCGGCGACCGTGATGCACGGCGATCACCCAAACTTCATCATTCTGAATCAGATAGTAGAGGCCGTAGAATTTGAAGCGTTTCACCGGCGCACGCCGAACATCGGCAAAACGAATGCGATGGATTTCAGCAAAGCCGGTCAGGCGTTGCGCGGCGGTGTTCACTTCGGCCATGAACTCCACGCCCAGTCCCGGCAATTGCGCGTCATACCAAAGCGCGGCCTCCACCGTGTCGGCATCAGCGGGCGTAAGGATTTTGACGGCGTAGTTCATTGAACCGTTGCTTCATTCTTGGAAAAGCACTTTCCCACGCCTCAAGTTTTTCAGGATGCGCGAGCGCCTCCTCGCGGCGACGGAGGATTTCCGCCTGCACTTCGGGATGAATCTCCCCGTCGTCGCTGCCCAGCAACTCGTCTTCGTGTTCGTAAAGCCAGTTGAGAAAACGGCGGCGATCTGCCTGCGGAAGCTGCAACACGCTGGTTTCAATTTGTTCCACGCTCATGGCTCAAACTTTACTGCGCCCGGCTCGGATTGCGAATAAAAAAGTGGCACGCACACGATGGGAAATAAAAACGTGGCGAAACGCAGAGGCGCGGAGACCGCAGAGAAGCGCAGAGATGTTTCAACCGGAACGATGTCGGAGCATGGCGACCGGAGCGCGGCGTTCACACCGCTTCAACGTCCATTGCGGTGCGACGCAGGAAATGCCCGGTCCGCTTCCGATTCGTGCGTTGAA
>DMQW01000299.1:5252-5536 GCA_003455565.1 Limisphaerales bacterium | reverse complement strand
CGCGGGAATTGACGCCGATGGCGTCGGCAAAATCGCGTTGCGCCTCGCCGCGCGCCATGTCGAAGTAGGTCATCGCGCCAAGATTTCCGGGACACAGACCGAGGAACATTGAGTCGAGCAACTCGCCTTTGAACAATGAAAATGCGGCTTCCGGGCGGTTCGCTTGCCAGAAGCCGAGCGAGGTGTGCGCGGCCTCGGCCATAACGACGTTGTTGAGCGACCATTGATACGGCATCCAACTGGTTTCCGGCAGCGTGAAAAGATTGCCGATTGCCGATTGCCGA
>DMQW01000299.1:0-5013 GCA_003455565.1 Limisphaerales bacterium | reverse complement strand
CCGATTGCCGATTGCCGATTGCCGATTTGAATCGGGATGTGCGCGATGTGCGCATCAATCCAGCGCGACATCTGCCAGGCTTGCAGCGGCGTCGGTACTTCGGAATCAATCGTGTGATAAAATGTCCAAAGCCCGGAGTTCGGATGCACGAGTTGCCGGCCGAGCAAATCCTTGCACTCGGCAAAATTTCCTTCGTCCGCGAGCCAGAGATATTTATTCATGCCGCGCAAAATCAAACCGGCTTCGCGTTCGTAAATCGCCGGGTCTGCGCCGAGAATTTTTGCGACGCGCGCGGCCATTTTGTTCGCAAAATAATTGTAGGCGCTCGCATGCGCCGTGCCGCCGCCGTTGTAATTCAAATCGTCGCTCGCCCAGATCGCGGCGTAGGCTTCGTAAAGCGGCAGTTTGTCATCGCCAAATTCACGACGAAAAAGTCTGCGTTCCCATGCGAGATGTCGTTCAATCACCGGCCACATTTGGCGCGCGTAATTTGTGTCGCCCGTCCAAAGCAAGTGACGGAAAAACGCATCCACAGCGACGAGATTCATGTCGTAATGATTTTTCGACATATCGCCGTTGGAGTGGATGGCGGCCTCGTTGCGCGCGAGATTGAACTGTTCGTCGGCGGGCGGGATGATTTCAGGAATCGGACTTGTGTTCTGCTGTTTCGCAAAGCCCGTGAAGTGCGCCGCCGTGCGTTCGTGCCAGCCAAGCGCGTCGCCCGCATATTGTCCGCGCCAGCCGAGCAACCGCGTCCGCCACGCGACCGCGCCGTGCATGAACGCCTGTTGCTTGTCGTCCCAAACCGCGTCCGCCGCGATGTTCAGCGCAGCGGCGGCGGCATTGATGAACGGATCGGGCGTCTCGACCAAAACTCTTTCTGCAATCATGCGACGATGTTCCTCGGCGGCAGAAAATAATTTCGGCAAGCCGGCGGCATTCACAGCTTGCGAACTTTCCGCGAGCGGCTGCAACGCGAGATAAACCGGCTGCTCCTGCGGCAGCGCGATATGCCCAACGACCACGGACAAATTATTTGTTCCACGAGTGGACGCGAGCAAATCGCCGAGCTTCGCCCACTGGTTCGCGTCGGCCACGGCAAGTTCTGCGCCAACGGACGCCACGCCCGCAATCGTCGCCGGCTTGCTGCGGAGAATGAACGTGTTTGTGGCGATGGAAAATTCATTGCCCGCGCACTGGTCGGGGCGCAGTTGGAAAAATTTCGCGACCGGTTCGCGCTCGCAACCGATGTCACCATTGCGACTGCCTTTCATGCCATTCGCGCCGCCGAACGCAAAAATGAGTTCAACGGAACTGGTCGTGCCGTGCAATTCTGCCCGCGCGATGACGCCTTTCGTTTCGCTCAATGGCAGCACGGTAAAATCCAATTTGCCGTCGCCGAGCAGCGGATCGCGGATGGCGTAAAGCAGCGAGCCGGGACGATAACGCGTGATGATCTGCTTCGCGTTGTTCAGCCATTTTACTCCGGCGGAAGTTTTGATTCCAAAGCGCAAATTGCCGCCGCGTCCCGGCAAATAGAGCGAGAATTCCGGTTGGTCGCCGCCGTCAATGCGGAAGCCAGAATTCATGCAGTAAAGCGGACGGTTGAAAAATTCCGCGCCATTCGTGATGACAAAATCCGTGCCGACGGGGGAATAGCGCAAAGGCCGCGCGGTCTGGTTTTCAAAATTGCCTCTGGGGTGATAAATCAACTCCGGTCGAAAGGCAGTCGCGCTTATTGTGGCTGGCATGACTTGCGCCATACAAGATGCGCCCAATCCCAAAGCGACGATGAAAAGTGCAGCGGGCATGACGGTGATTTTTTTGTTCATTCGATAATGGAAAAATTTGCGTCCGGTCCTGATGCGCCTCACGGCAGTTGCAACTGATAAAAATTTTCCGGCGTGTCAAGGTTCAGCACGTTCGTGAAATTGAAAATGCCGCTGGCATCAAACTGGTTCGTGGCGAGGCGCGTCCACAGGTTCAGCGGCAGGGCGATGTTGGTGGAACTTAAAACGTAATAAATCCCGTTCGGCGCACCGCCGGAGCCGCTCATCACCAAGCCACCCGTCCCGGAGCCGACCGCGTTGAATTGCGGACGCGTCACGATGAGATTGATTTGTCCCGACGTGCTCGTGCTGATGGCGTAAATAAAACCCGCAGGCGCGGCGGCGACGGTCAGATTGCCCAAAGTCAACGCGCCGCCGTAAGTGAACAAGGTGTAAGTGCCGGTGCCAAATCCGCCGGCGTCGGCGAGGTTCAACTGGCCGCCCAAAACCAGATTGCCGGACACGACCACTTTGTCGCTGTTCGTTCCAAGACCGAATTGCAACGCGGTCAGATCGCTCAAGTCCAATTCATTGCTGATCGTCAGCGTGCCGATGCCGTTGCCGGGCGCGAGAATTGCGCCGTCGTCAAACGCCGTCAGGCCGCCGATGATGCCGCTGCCGGACAACGTCGCGCTGGTGGCGACGAAAACCTGGTTGGTGCCGGTCGCGCTGCCGTTCGGATTGTTGACCTGCAACGTGCCCGCGCTGACGGTCATGCCGCCGCTGATAGTGTTGCTGCCGGTGAGTGTCCAGGTGCCGGTGCCGGTTTTGTTGATCGCCGTGATCGCGTTGATGTTTTGCTCGGCAATCTGGCCGGCGAAAGTCGCGTCGGTATTCAGCCCGCCGATGTTCCAAGTCAAAACTTCTCCGTTGGTGGCGAAGCCGCCTAGAAGTTTGGACGAACTGATGCCGGACAATTCACCGAGCTGCAAAGTCGTGCCGTTCGGATCCACCGCGCCTTGAAAGTCAGCGGTGACATTATTGGACAAATTGAGTGCGGCGTTGGGATAACCGGAGAAATTCAACACGCGAAACTCGCCGCCGCCGGTGACATTAATCCGGCCGGCAAACGCCGACCAATCGCCCAAGAGAGCGGTCTGCGTGCCCGGCACGTTGAAGTTGAACGTGCCGCTGCCGGTCAGGCTGCCGGAAAGATTGCAGCGGGAATCGGCGTTCAAGTTGCCGCTGGCACTGGCGGGAACGATCAAATTCCAAGCCGCATTGTTCGCGGTTGCGGCACTGTCAAACATGGTGAGCGTGCCGCCGTTCAATGTGATTGCGCCGCTGCCGAGTCCGCTGGCATTGGCAACATCATTGGAAAAGAGGATGGTGCCGCCATTGATGACGGTGCCGCCGCTGAAGCTGTTGCTGCTGCTCACGGTCAACAAACCCGTTCCATATTTGAAAAGCGAGCTGCCGCCCGTGATGTTGCCGCCGGACAATGTGTAACTCGTCGTCGTGTTGCTGACGATGATGGAACCCGATTGCACGACGCTGATGACGGTTACGCTTCCGTTGGTCGAAGTGTCGTTGAACATGACGGAATCCACGTTGAAAAACTTGTCCGCCGCGCTGCCGTTCAACCAATTTGTCGTCGTCAAATCCCAGTTGTTTCCATTCGTTCCCTGCCAGACGAGCGAAGCCGGTAATGAACCGGACACGTTCAGCAGCACCGTGCCGGGCGTGGACATGTTGAGTGAAACGGTCTGGCGCGCGCCGGTTGGGCCGCTCCAAGCGAGATTCGCGGCGCTGCCAGTGGTGGAACTGCCGCCGCTGATGAGCGTGTAAGTGCCATTGGTCAGAGCGCCGTTAAGGTAGTTCGGGGAAATCGTGCTGACGCCGCTCAAAGTCAACGAGCCGCCAGAAATGGAAATCAAATCATTGCCGCCGCCGCCGGGCGTCGTGACGTTGGCAAGATCGAGGAAAAGTTTGGCGCTGGTCAACGTCAGGTTTCCCGTGATGGTAAATATGCCCGCTGGTTTGAGTGAAGTGCTGGATTGCAAGGTCACCGGGCCGCCGATGCTGCCGCTGCCGCCGAGAGTTCCGGCGACAACGTTCACCGTGCCGGCGGTGGTGGAACCATTGACGGTGATGCCGCCGTTGTTGATGGTCAGCCCGCCGGTAAAATTATTTGTGCCGTTCAACGTCAGCGTGCCAGTGCCGGTTTTGCTGACCGTGGTTATGGCGACGCCGTTGGCAATGCTGCCCGCGAACGTGGTGTTGAGATTGAGTCCGCCAATCACAATCGTTTCGTTGCCGGCGTAACCGGAGCCGCCGAGCGACGACGTGGCGGTGCCGCTCAACGCGCCGATGGTCAGCGTGTTGCCGCTGGAATTGTGACGCCCTTGCAGCGTCACGTTGTCCAGATTGAGCAGCGTTCCCGCGAGATTGCCGTCGAAACCACCGCCGTTGAAGTTCGCGGTCAGCAGCGCGCCGGGCACCGTGCCGGTGACATTCAATGTGCCGGCAAAACCACCGTAAGCGGAGCCGTTCAAATTCTCATAATTAAATGTGGTTCCAGAAACTGCCAGATTCAGCACGCCGCTGCCGGAAATTCCGTTGAGGTTCATGCGTGGCGAAAGGTTTAGCGAACCGGTTGACGGAACATTCACCACGCCGCCGAGATTGTAGGTGGTCGTTGGTCCGTAAGTTGAAGTCAGCGCGCCGCCGTCCAAAGTAAGCGTGCCACCGCCGATGTCCGCGCCGTTGCCGACCACAACTGTGCCGCCTAAAACAACCGTGCCGCCACCGTAATTGTTGACCGTGTTGAGAGTCAGCGTGCCGGAACCTGATTTGATCAACGACATCACGCCGCTCAAGACTCCGCTGCCGGAGAAAGTATAATTTTGGCTGGCGGCCACGGTGACGCTGGAAGGTTTGAGCGTGCCGTTGAGATTGATGGCCGGAGTGTTCGAGCCGGAGTCGTCAAACGTCACCGTGTCACCGGTGCTGAATACTGTCAGGTTGGTTCCATACAGCCAATTGACGTTGGTTCCAACGTCCCAAATGTTCGCCGTGCCATCACCGTGCCAGACCAAATCCTGCGGCGGCGGAATCGCGGAAATCACCAGCCCGACGGTGTTGGTCATGCGCGTGCCGTCATTGCCAGCGACAACGAAGTTGAAACTTCCGCGTCCGATGAAATTTGTCGGCGTGGAAAATTGCGCCGTGTGGCCGTCGGGCA
>DMQW01000422.1 GCA_003455565.1 Limisphaerales bacterium | reverse complement strand
GCGAGCCGCTGGCAAATTACGACAATCTGATTGCCGCGCTCAAAACTTTGAACGCGCCGTGGGGCGGCGGCATCGGGGCGCGGAAAATTACAATTTCAACGAGCGGCCTCGCGCCGCAGATCCGCCGGCTGGCCGTCGAACCCTTGCAATTTCGCCTCGCCATTTCTCTGCACGGCGCGACGGATGAAGTCCGCAACCGCCTCATGCCGGTGAACAAAAAGTATCCGCTGCTGGATCTCACCGCCGCGTGTGAGGATTATCAAAAGCTGAAAGGCCGGATGATCACGCTGGAATACATTTTGATCGCCGGCATCAATGATTCGCTGGAGCAGACGCGCCCGCTCGCCGCACTCGCCAAGAAACTTTACGCCAAGGTGAATCTCATTCCCTACAACAAGGTCGAGGATTTGCCCTGGCACCGTCCGGCGGAAGAAGTCTGTGAAAGATTCCTTGCCGCATTGGAAAAACAAAATGTCACCGCCACGCTCCGCTGCGAGAAAGGCCACGACATTGACGCGGCGTGCGGCCAGTTGCGTTTGAAAACAGAGCGTGAATTTACAAAAGCGGTTTGATATGTTTTCTGCGTGAAACGGAATTCAAAAGTTTTGCCGCCATTGCCGCAGCGCGCCGCGAAAATGTTCGCGCGGCTGAAACGCGTTCGTGGCATGAGCGACGATGAAAAATCAGTTCACGCACTGGGCCTGGCAGCAACCCCCGAAGAACGATGGCAATTGACCCAAAATCATCTCCGATTGTTCAACTGTTCACCGCACTCCAAGCGGAAGGCATAGAATTCATGGTGGCGGGCATGTCCGCCGCCAACCTTCAAGGCGTGCTGGCTTCAACGGTGGACGTGGACGTGTGGATTGGCCTGCCCGCGCGCCAATATATTCGCGTTATCAATTTATGCCGCGAATTGAAGGCCAGCGTGCAAAGCTCGAACAAGGTTTTTTTGAGTGATGAAACGCCCGTGGATTTCATTTATGAAGTCGGCGGCCTTCAAATTTTTAAAAAAGAATATGCCCGTGCCCAATGGCTGTCTTTTCACGGACTAAAAATTCCCGTTTTGTCCCTGAAGCAAATCTGCAAAAGCAAGGAAGCCATCGGAAGAGACAAAGACAAGCTGCATATTTTACTCATCCGACAGGTGTTGAAATTGGACAAATCTGAAAAGAAAACGCGGCGAAAATTAAACCGGTAGGGCTGCGTTGCCGCGCAGCCAAAATTTTGGGACGAGCAGCAACTCGTCCCTGCCTTCTGAAAAATCTGTGTTTCATCCGGGTTTCATCTGTGGTTAAAATAACCTTGTGATTGCACTGCTTGACTACGGTTCGGGAAATTTGCGCAGCGTCCACAAGGCGCTGCTCAAGGCCGGCGGCGACGTGCGCCTTGTGAAGACGCCCGGTGAAATCGGCGATGCGGACGCCATGGTGCTGCCCGGCGTCGGCGCGTTCGACGATTGCATCAACGCCATGCGCAAACAGGAACTGCTCGAAGCCGTGCGCGAATTCATCCAGACCGGCAAACCGTTTCTCGGCATCTGCGTCGGCTATCAGGCGCTGTTTGAGCGGAGCGAAGAATTTAATTCTTGCGCCGCCGGCCTCGGAATTTTTTCGGGTAAAGTCGTCCGCTTCTCGGAGAAACATGGATTGAAAATTCCCCAGATCGGCTGGAACCAGCTTGAAATTGTGAAGACGGATTGCCCGCTCTATCGCGACGTGGCGAATGGCAGCTACGTTTATTTCGTCCACAGTTTTTATCCGCAGCCGGTGGACGCCAGCATCGTCGCCACGCGCACGGACTACGGCCTGTCTCTTATGTCATCGGTCTGGCGCGACAATGTTTTCGCCACGCAATTCCACCCGGAAAAAAGCCAGAAGGTCGGCCTGCAACTGCTGACAAACTTCGTGGAATTGGCGAAAGTTTAGGGCGTGTTTTCAAAATTCTCCGGGTGGCACAGGCCTCCGGCCTGTTGTTTCGGGCGTCCCGCCCGAAACTGTTGCGAAACGTGGACTGGCTTTTGTGCGGGCAAAGAGCAATGACCGACCTTTGACGAAATCCGACGGGACGCCGGATTTGACGGGCGCGACGCCCGTGCCACCATTATGAAAACACGCCTTAGCTAATAAAAAAGCCACGTCCTGGCGAACGCGGCTTTGTGCAAAAAATTATTTTAACTCGCCACGGCACCTGCCGCTGCGGTTTTCTGGTTGAAGATGAGCTTGTCATTTTCGGCGGTGACCAGAATGGGATCGCCTTCGTGCAACGCGCCCTTGAGGATTTCCTCGGCGAGCGGGTCTTCAAAAAAGCGTTCGACCGCGCGGCGCATCGGACGCGCGCCGTATTGCGGGTCGTAGCCTTTCTCCACGAGAAAGTTCTTCGCCTTTTCGTCGAGTGTGAGCTTGAGGTTTTTCTTCCGCAGCCGTTCCAAAACTTTCTCCACTTCCAGGCTCAAAATCTGGATCAGGTCGGGCTTGGTGAACGAGCGGAAGACGATCAGGTCGTCGAGGCGGTTCAAAAATTCCGGGCGGAAGACGCGCTTGGATTCTTCGAGAATTTTTTCGCGCACCCGTTCGTAAGTGCTTTCATCGGTGATCGGCGAGAAGCCGAGCGTGGACTGTTTCCGGATCGTATCCGAGCCGACGTTCGACGTCATCAGGATGATCGTGTTGCGGAAGTTCACGACGCGGCCCATGCTGTCGGTCAGTTTGCCTTCCTCCAGAATTTGCAGCAGCATGTTCCACACGTCGGGATGCGCCTTTTCAATCTCGTCAAACAGCACGACGGAATACGGATTGCGCCGCACTTTTTCCGTGAGCTGGCCGCCTTCTTCGTAGCCAACATAACCGGGCGGCGAACCGACAAGCCGCGACACGTTGAATTTTTCCATGTATTCGCTCATGTCCAATTGAATGAGCGATTTGGTGTCGCCAAACATCTGCTCCGCAAGCGTCTTGGCCAAAAGGGTTTTGCCCACACCGGTCGGCCCGAGCAGCAGAAAAGCTCCGATCGGACGGCGCGGGTCTTTCAAGTCCGCGCGCGAACGGCGCAGCGCCTTGCATAACGCGGAAACCGCCTCGCGCTGGCCGACCACGACTTTTTCCATCTCGGTCTCGACCGTGAGCAGCCGCTGCATTTCGTCCTGGCCCATGCGCTGGAGCGGAATGCCCGTCCACTTGGAAACGACGTGTAAAATTTCTTCCTCGCCGACGACGATGCGTTTTTCGTCGCCCTTCGCGCGCCAGTCTTTGAGCAGGGTTTCCAGTTTTTCCTTCGCCTGCTTTTCCTGATCGCGCAACTGGGCCGCGCCTTCAAAATTCTGGTTCTTGATCGCGCCTTCCTTCTTGGACTTGATGACTTCGATCTCGGCTTCTTGAGCCTTGATCTCGGGCGGGCGCGTCATCGTGCTGATGCGCGCGCGGGAACCAGCCTCGTCCATAACGTCAATCGCCTTGTCCGGCAAAAACCGGTCGGTGATGTAACGGTCGGACAACTTGACCGCCGACTCGACGGCTTGATCCGTGAACTCGGCCTTGTGATGCTCCTCGTATTTATGGCGCAGACCTTTCAAAATCTCAATCGCGTCGTCAACCGAAGGCGCTTCGACTTTCACCGGTTGGAAACGGCGTTCCAGCGCGGCGTCCTTCTCGATATACTTGCGGTATTCGTTCAGCGTGGTTGCGCCGACGCATTGCATTTCGCCGCGTGACAGCGCGGGTTTGATGATGTTGCTCGCGTCCATCGTGCCTTCCGCCGAACCCGCGCCGACAATCGTGTGCAACTCGTCAATGAAGAGAATGATGTTTTTCGCGCGACGGATTTCGTCCATCACCGCTTTGATGCGTTCCTCGAACTGGCCGCGATACTTCGTGCCAGCGACCATCAACGCGAGGTCAAGCGTGATGACGCGCTTGTTCAACAAAATTTCCGGCACGTTGCCCTTGACAATTTCCTGCGCGAGACCTTCGACAATGGCGGTCTTGCCCACGCCCGCTTCGCCGAGAAGAACTGGATTATTTTTGGTGCGACGGCAGAGAATCTGGATGACGCGCTCAATTTCGTTTTTGCGCCCGATGACCGGGTCCATGTCGCCTTTGCGGCAGATTTCCGTGAGGTCGCGGCCAAACGCCTTCAACGCCGGGGTTTTGACCTCGCCTTTCTTGTCCGCACCGGTGGCGGCCTTTCCAGCGGGTTCGCCCGGTTGTTCCTCGCCCGGTTGACCGATGAAATTGGGATCCAGCTCCTTCAAAGTTTTCTGCCGCGCCTCTTCGATGTCCACGTCCAGCGCGCGCAACACTTTCGCCGCCACGCCATCGCCTTCGCGCAGAAGTCCAAGCAGCAAATGTTCCGTGCCGACGTAAGTGTGATTAAGATTTTTAGCCTCCTTCTGCGCCAGCGCGATGACTTTTTTGACGCGCGGCGTGTAAGGAATGTTGCCGATCATTTTTTGATCGGGACCGGTGCCGACCTGTTTCTCAACCTCCAAGCGGACGGTTTCGAGGTCAATGCCCATGCTTTGCAAAACATTGACGGCGACACCCTGCCCCAGCTTGATCAGGCCGAGCAAAAGGTGTTCGGTGCCCAGAAAATTGTGGTTCAGGCGGTCGGCTTCCTTGCGCGCGAGCGCCAGCACCTGCTGCGCGCGCGGCGTAAAATTGCTCATGGCTTCATCGCTCATACTTGAACCATTCTGCTATGAATCGGCGGATTTGTCCAATGCCGAGAGAATTATTTTGTCACCGGCCGGCTGACATTCTTCAAACGCTCGCGCACCATGTCGGCGCGCAACAAATCACGCTCCTCGGCGGACAGTTTATCAGACAATGACTTCTGCAAATGCGCCGGTTGCGTCAGCAGAAATAATTCGTCAATCAGCGCCCGTTGCGCGCCCGGAAATAATTCCATGTCCACGCCCAGCCGCATCAGCGAAAGCAGGTTCATCGTCTCCTTGGACGAAATGCTGTGCGCGTTCGCCAGCACGCCGTAAGCGCGCCCGATGTGGTTGAAGACCACCTTCGGTTTTTTTTCCAGCAACGTCTGCCGCGCATTTTCCTCGTGCTCGATGATCTGCGCCATGACTTTTTCCAGCCGCTCGACGATGACCGTTTCGCTTTCGCCGAGCGTCATCTGGTTTGAGACTTGAAAAACATTGCCGAGCGCCTCCGTGCCTTCGCCGTAAAGTCCACGCACCGCGAGACCAAGTTTGTTCACCGATTGAATGATGGGATTAATCTGATCCGCCAGCACGAGGCCGGGCAGATGCAGCATCGCGCTGACGCGGATGCCCGTGCCAAGATTCGTCGGGCACGCGGTCAGATAACCAAGTTCATTGTCGAACGCGAAATCGAGTTTCTTCTCCAGCGCGGAATCAAAACCGTCAATCGCCTGCCATGCCTCGCGGATTTGGAAACCGGGACGCAACGCCTGCATCCGCAGATGATCTTCCTCGTTGATCATCACCGAGAAAGTTTCCGTGCGGTTTAGAACCAGGCCGCTGCCGACATTTTTCGCGGCGTGTTCGCGGCTGATGAGATGGCGTTCCACCAAAATCTGCTTGTCGAGCGCGACGAGATTATCCATCGCCTCGGAAAATGAATCGGCCATTTCCGGCAGGCTTGCAATGGCCGGCTGAACGGTCTCCAGCACTTTCACGCGCTCCGGTTTTTTGGCCCAGCCGGGAAAGGCGTGGTCGCGGAGATTGCGCGCCAGCCGCACGCGGCTCGACATCACGATGCGGTCATTCGGCCCGTGCCGGTGCGTGGAATCCGCCGGTGAACAAAGGAATTGATGGATATCTTTCATTTGGTTTATCCTAATCCTAATCTTAATCTTACTCGTAATCGTAATCTTCCAAAACAGATTAAGATTACGATGATGATTACGATTAAGAAAACGGTGCTTTTTAGCGGACGGTTTTGGCCGGAGCCGGGCCGCTCATGGTTTTGATTTCATCGCGCAACGTCGCCGCCGCCTCGAAATCTTCCGTATCAATCGCCTTCGCCAGTTTTTTCTGGAGCGACTTCAGCCGGTCAACACTTTCGCGCGTCTTGCGCAAGGCTTCCGGCGCCTTGCCGGTGTGACGCACGCCTTTGTGCATCGTCTTGAGCAGGCCGGCGAGACCTTCGGCGAACGTGCGGTAACATTCCGGGCAGCCGAGCCGGCCGGACTTCTTGAAATCCGCCTGCGAAAAACCGCAGCGCGCGCATTTCAACTCCGCGCCGATGGCCGACGGATCAAGCTCCTGCGACGCACCGAGGCCGAGCATCAAGTCCGCCATCGCGAAGCTCGTCGGGTCGTTGACGCCCTTGGCCTTGGCACAATCCTCGCACATATCCAGCTTCTGCATCTTGTCGCCCACGATCTGGGTCAGATGCACCGTCGCCGGTTTTTCCTTGCACACGCAGCATTGCATAAAATTATTTGTGTTTGCGCGGCGGCAGTTCGCGGATGAACGCCCACGAAACTTCCGCCGTCTGGCCGTTGTTGTAATGCACAAAGAAACCTTCGTGCAATTCCTCATCCATTTCCACGCGCTCGATTTCGGCCTTGGGTAAAATTTTATTGGCCTTGCGGATGGTTGCATGCGGCTCCATAAAAGTCAGGCCGTCCTCGAAGTCCACTTCAAAGGCGTCTTCCCATGCCAGATAGCGCACGCCCGTCAGTTCAAGCATTTTGGCGGTGCCGAACGGTTTTTTGAGGCTGGTCAAAGTTGGTGTCATATACGGCCTTTGTGTTTTAATTCCACGATTATACTAACCAAATCTTTCGGCGGCGTCCAGTTTTCCAAGCCTTGTAACGTGGCCACGTCCATACGGCCAAGCGATTTGCCCTTCGCATTGCGAATGTGAACATGCCGTGGATCGTGATCGCCAATCCACCATGTAATAATGTATCCGCCGCGTCGAACACGTCCCATAAATTTTTATTCGTGAACCGTTGAATGGTTGAATCGCCGCCGCCAAAACAAAACGGTCTGTTTAATTAAATACCTTGTTGCGGATGAAATTGCAAAAAAATAGAACGGAGGAATGGCTTCCGCCGTTTTCCCGGAGCGCGGTTTGTTTCAAACCGCAGCGCGTGGCCAGACCGGACAGCTTTGAAATCATCCCAGCCGTCGCTTGCTTTTCCACCCACTGCGAGTTGGGACAACTCGCGCTCCGCCCAAGCACCTGAGGCGCGGCATATTTGTAGAAGCTAAAATTAATAATGTTACGCTAATTTGATTTCAAATTCTCTCAATTGTTCGTGAACGTATTCATCGGCATCTGGATCGTAACGACCGATGTAATCGAAAATATCGCTTTTCCAAAAAACAGAAATCATTGGATTCATAACACGAAATGCAAATCGCAAAGTCTCTTTTGAAAGATTTAAGTTCGGAACGGCCAAATGAGTAATGGTGTTTCTGATTTTGCCAAAGTCATTAAATTGTTGGAGATTTTTAATCCGATAGCCCGTGGTTGCCCAAAGGCATCTGGGAGTTCGCTATACATCAGCGTTCGCCCTTCGTTTAAAAGTTCACCAACCCCTAACAAACCGCCATCCCGAACTGTTGGTTTTGGAAGTTTATTAAAAATGAGCAGCGGATGTTCTTCTGCGATTCTTGCCTTGATAATGATTTCCGCTGCGTTGGCACACGTCATATAGCAAACTATATTGACATT
>DMQW01000208.1 GCA_003455565.1 Limisphaerales bacterium | reverse complement strand
GAAGCTGTCGCGGAAGCTGAAGACCCGTTCCTTCGCGCGGGTTTTTTCCTCGTCGCGCCGCGCGCCGCCGATGGCGCAGTCAAATTGAAATTCCTCAATCGCGCCGAGCAGCACGGGAATCTGCAATTTGTTCCGGCTGATTTCACCCGGCGCAGGATGCGCGTGGCCTTTCGCAATCGCTTCGTCCACCGTGCGGACAATGAGCTTGGCACCGAGTTCCTTGGCCCGACGGTCGCGGAATTCGATCAGTTCGGGAAACTCGTGGCCGGTTTCAACATTTAGAAACGGCATCGGAATATCCGACGGACGGAACGCCTTTTCTGCGAGGCGCAGCAGGCAGATCGAGTCCTTGCCGCCCGAAAAGAGCAGGGCAGGACGGTCAAATTCCGCCGCAACTTCGCGCATGACGTGAATCGCTTCCGTTTCCAGATACTGCAAATGATCCAAGTGATAGCTGTTCATTTTGAATTAAATTCCCGCGCCGGATTCCACAACAGCTTTCCCGCCCCACGCAGTGTGAAGTCCACATTCACGCTTGTCGTCGGCCTTGGCGGGATCGAAATAATCCCACTCGTTCGGCAGGTGGTGCTGCTTCAGATAATTTTCCATGTCCGCGTCGCTCCAGTAAAAAACCGGGCTGACTTTCAGCGAATTGAAATTTTTGTCCTCGCTCACGATGTCGAGGCCGGCGCGGTTCGGATTCTGCACCTTGCGCAATGCCGTGAGCCAGACCGTCGGCGCGAGTTCCTTCATGCCGCGCTGAAACGGCTCCAGTTTCATCGCGGTGCTGAACGCCTTGATGCGCTCCTCATTTTCTGCCGTCGGTTCGGGCGAACCGCCAAATGCAGCGTCATAATGCGCGGCGGTGATTTTCGGGACGAACGCCTTGAGGTTCAGCTTGAGCAATTTTTTCAACTGCTCGGCGTGCAGGTAGGTCGCGGGACGATTGTAGCCGTGGTCAACCCAGAGAACGGGAATGTCCGGCTGCACCTGCGTGACAAGATGCAAAATCACGGCTTCGTAAGGCCGGAAATTCGTGGAAACGATGGCGCGGCCTTTGGCTTGCGCGATGGCCCACTTCACAATTTCCAGCGGCGTTTTGGAACGCAACTCGGAGTTCGCATTTGATATTTGGTCAGAAGTCATGGTTTCTTGTTTTGAATTCTTTGTGCCGCAACGTCAGCGGCGGAGCGCAGGGCTGGCGGATTCATCCGTTCATATTCCTCGCGGAAACGCTCCAGCAAAGGCAGATCGAGCAAGTTCTTCTCGCGTCCGCTCGCGCGCTTGCTGGCAATGATGTCCCGCAGGTTCGCAATGTGAAATCCATCCAGTTCCAGACTGCGGGCCTTGGCGGCGGCAAAATTCTCAATGCCGTCCGGCGCGAAAACCAAATCCACGTCGAATGGCCCGTTCTTGATCTGCACGAAATCCTTGCCGCGCGTGATGGCGTCTTCCAGCTCGCCGTTGATTTCAAAACCCACGCGACGCAGCGCGGCGACAATCCGCGCGCCGTTCGCCGGAGATTTTTCGGGGAACACTTGCACTTCCTGCGAACTGGCGGGATAACCCAGCAGGATCGCCGCGCTCTTGCCGATAAAAACATATTCGACGCCCTCGTCCGCGAACGCGCGGGCGATTTCCTTTGCCTGTTCCGGTTGAAACTGCGGACGGCTCATTTCGCGGCAGGTTTGAAGCCCAGATATTCCGGCAGGCTGGCCGCGCACCACGCGCGATACTCCGCCATCGTGTCGAACACGCGCCACTCCGCGTCGTCCAGCACCGGCTTGTGCATCTGGCAAAAGCCGTATTTGATGCGCTGCGCCAGCGGACGCGCCATCTGCCGGCGGCATTGCTCGCGGAAATCCTGCCAGGACTGGTCTTCGGTGGGTTGGTCGGCAATCATTTCAAAAATTATTCAAGGTAAATTGTCCAGATCGGCAAGGTCTTTATTCCTGCCGCTGGCGCGTTTGTTCGTTTTCAAATCCGTCAGGCAAATCATTTTCACCGGCTCGCCGTCAATCGTGGTCTCAACGCGGCGCGGATACGCCTGCGAAAATTCCAGTCCGCTGGCGTGTTTGAACACTTCGATCTTGTTCGGCACGCCGCCAAGAAACAGCGATTCATTGTTCTGCAAAAACTTTTTGTCCAGTCCTGCCAGATCTTCACCAAAAAAATCGCGAATGGCTGCCAGCAGGCGGTCGAAATTATCGTCCGAAACTGCGATCCAGAAATCAATGTCCTCGGTGAAGCGATGGTAGCCGTAATGATTCACGGCATAGCCGCCCACGAGAAGATATTCAACTCCGGCGCGGTTCAGGCACGCCAAAAACTCGCGGAATTCGGGCGTTAATTGTCGCTTCGCCATAATTTGCAATTCTCAATGATTCCAGTGCTTCCATCCGTTCCTGCGGCGTGCGCGACTGCCAGTAGGCGCGCAATTCCGCGTCCGCCTCGGCGAACGATTTGTAAGCACCAAAAGTCTGGTAGTTTTTATGTCGGCTGGCGGAACTCATTTAATTTGCAGCCGCAGCTTGCTCTTTCAAAAACACCCGGTCGCACCAGTCGCCGAAACGTTCGCCGGTGTTTCGTTCCTTCGCGAAACGCGACAGCACAGGACGGAATTCCGTTTCGATGTCCGCTTCCTTCATCATGTCTTTCCAAACGCGATTAAGGCGCGTGCCGGTGGCGTCCGCGCCGAGCCAGACTTGATAACGTCCCGGCGCCTTGCCGACGAACGCGATCTCCGCCATGTAAGGCCGCGCGCAGCCGTTCGGGCAGCCGGTCGAGCGGATGATGATTTCCTCGCCGCCAAGGCCGAGATCGGCGCACAGTTTTTCGATGCGGTCAATCAGGCCGGGCAACATGCGTTCAGATTCGGCGAGCGCGAGTCCGCAAGTGGGCAACGCAGGGCAGGCCATCGAAGCAGCGTGAAGCACGCTTGTTTGATTTTCAGTTTTAACGCCCTGCGTCGCGAGCAACGCCGTGATGGCAACTTTATTAGCGTGGTCGGCGTTTGCCAAAATCACGTTTTGATTCGCTGATAAACGGAATTCGATGTGAGGAAACTTTTCCGCGACTTCGCGCAAAGCGGTTTTCTGCGCGTTCTTGACACGACCAGTTTCAACGAACATTCCGAGAAACCATTTTCCATCCGTGGCTTTGTGCCAGCCGAGCAGGTCGGCGGTCGTCGTGAATTTATAAGGCTTTGCGGGCGCGAGCGTGATGCCGGCGCGCTGGTTAATTTCAGCCTGCATGAACGCAACGCCGCGCTCGGCGACGACGTATTTGAGGCGCGCGTGTTTGCGGTCGGTGCGGTCGCCAAAATCGCGATGGATCGTCAGCACGGCCTTCGCCACATCCACGAGTTTGTCGGGCGTGAGAAATCCGATGACGTCCGCAAGGCGCGGATAAGTCTGCGTGTTGCCATGGCTGCGTCCCATGCC
>DMQW01000071.1 GCA_003455565.1 Limisphaerales bacterium | reverse complement strand
GGGCGGTGCGTTGGTGACGGGCGCAATCTGGGGTGGCGCGATGTTGGTTTTTTCCAGGACGACTGGAGGTTTGACAACGGGTTTTTCCAGGATGGGCGGGGCCGATGTGAGGCTGGTGCTGATGTTGGTGCCAATGATGATGAGTGAAGGCACAACCACTGGAGGCAGTGGTTTGACAACAGGCGCGGGCGTGACCATAACGGGAACAACGACGGGCGGAGGCTTGACCGGCAGCGGCGGGAATTCCGGCACGTTCAAACGGTTCGGCGGCAGCGTCACCGCGCAGGCGATGAATTTGCCGAGTTGTGCGCGCAGGACGACGATGAACGGCTGGCGCAATTTTTTTTGTCCGGCGGCGGACTCTTTAAAAATATTCCGCACGCCATCGTCAAACGGCGTTCCCGAAATCCCGGTCTGACCGTCGTAAAAAATGAACACGGTCAGGCGCTCTGAATTTTCCGCCACGTTATTAAGCGACGTGGTCAGTTGTGCGAAGTTGCCGTTCTGTCGGAACGATTGTTTTTCAAGAAAAAATTTCAGGCTGGTGGAAAAAACCACCGCATTTGATGGCGCCCAGGTCGTCAGCGGAAACTGCCCCGTGTGCAGCTTGTCGTCCATCGTCCACACGCCGATTTCGTCGCCCGCGCGTAGTTCGCCCGGCAGTCTATTCGTAAAAATTGCTTCGAGGGATTTTTCCACCGACGGCAACGACCTTTTGAGCGTCGGCGAAGTTTCAAAGATGAACAGAAACCGGCCCGGCTGGTGGTGTTCCGCCGGCTGGGCGGACGCGCTGGCGGCGAGAAAAAATACCACGAGCAACCCGCCGATGAATCGCGCGGGCTGACAGGAAAAAAGTGCCTTAAAAATTTTCATGACTTTAATGCCGGCTCCGAAAAGAATTTCGTTCCGCCCGGTTATGCTTGTCCAAATCTTCCTGCAAATCCACCAGCGCGCCGTGGATCATGCGGATGAAATTATCGCAGCTCGCCACCGAACCTCCGAAGCCGCTGACCATGTCGCGTTCCGCAAAATCATCCGTCACCACCAGCACTTCGCCGTAATCCTGAAAGCGGTGCGCCGCGCGCTCGATCAAATCATCCGCCGTCTGACCGCTGTTGGAAAACAAAACCTCCACTGCGCCGCCGGAATTATTTTTCGGCTTGCTGCGCCGTGCGCCCGTGCCGTCAAAAAAAATCGTGATCGGCGTGCCTGTCGAATCTTGATACTGCGTGAGCATCTCCACCAGCGCATCGCGCGCGGCCTCGGAATGACGCGGCGCACCCGCCGCCAGCTCCGGCCAGTTGTGCAGCAGGCTGTAACCGTCAACAAGGATTCGCACCAGCGCCATGCGCGCATCGTAGCGGTTCGCGGGCAAAGGGAAAATGTAATTTCCAAATGCCGGGAAACATCGAACAACCAACATCCAACGCCCAACATCGAAGGTGATGTGCGCCGATTCTGCCATTGGATGTTCAGTATTGGATGTTGGCTGTTCGATGTTCAAATAAAGGATCACTCCGGGAATTTTCATGGTTTATTTCCCCGATTCAGCTAGATTGCCCGCCGCAAATTTATCATGTCCGCCGCCAATTCCATTTTTGAAAAAGCCAGCCGCCGCATCTTCACGCTCGCGCTTTTCATTTTTGCGCTCGACCAGTTGACCAAATGGCTCGTGCTGCGTTCGCTTCCGGCCGGCGACGAAAAAGTTGTCATCCCCGGATTTTTTGATCTCGTTCACCGCGTCAACACCGGCGCGGCGTGGAGCCTGTTCACCGGCAACAACGCCGTGCTCGCCCTCATCGCGGGCGTGGCGCTGGTGGCGTTGTTTCTCTCGCGCCGCCATTTCAATTCCCACACGCTGTTCGGTCAGATCGCCTTCGGCCTCATCTTCGGCGGCATCATCGGCAACCTCACCGACCGCCTGCTGCCGAGCCGCCACGCCGTCGTGGACTTCCTTTATTTTTACCTGCAACAACGCGGCGGCGGCGAACTCGGCTTCCCCGCCTTCAACGTCGCCGACTCCGCCATCTGCACCGGCGTCGCGCTGATTTTTCTCATCACTTGGAAGAACGAAAATTCACCGAAGCCGGTCGCCAGTTGACGCGCCATGTCCTCGCGCACCGAAAATTTCATCGTCGAAAAATCCCTGCCGTCCGCGCGGCTCGACAAGTTTCTGTGCGAAAAATTTCCCGCCGGCTCGCGCGGCGCGTTGCAGCGGCTCATCGAGGAAGGCCACATTCGCGTCAACGGCCAGATCGTCAAACCCACGCATCATCCGCACGCCGGCGACAAAATCGAAGTCCATTGGCCGGAAGCCCGGCCCGCTGAGGCGCAGCCGGAGGAGATGCCGCTCGATATTTTGTTCGAGGACAAATCGCTGCTCGTCGTCAACAAGCCCGCCGGACTCGTCGTGCATCCCGCCGCCGGCCACGAAGAACACACGCTCGTCAACGCGCTGCTGCATCATTGCAAAGGTTCGTTAAGCGGCATCGGCGGCGTGGCACGACCGGGCATCGTCCACCGGCTCGACAAAGAAACCAGCGGCTGCCTCGTCGTTGCCAAGAACGACGAGACGCACCTGGCGCTCTCGGAACAATTCGCCGCGCGCGAAGTCAAAAAGATTTATCATGCGCTGGTCTGCGGCGAACCGGCGCGCGAATCCGGCGAAATCCGCGCCGCCATCGCGCGGCATCCCACGCACCGCAAACGCATGGCCGTGCGCGACGACAGCGACGGTCGCGCTGCGCACACGAGCTACCAGATTCTCGAACGCCTTTGCGCGACGACCTTGATGGAGGCGCAGATTCACACCGGCCGCACGCACCAGATCCGCGTGCATTTTCAATTCATCGGCCATCCGCTTGTGGGCGACGACACCTACGGCGCGCGGCAAAATGCCCGCGTCAAGGAACTGACCAACTACGCCGCGCCGCGCGTGATGCTGCACGCGAAGCATCTGTCATTCATCCACCCGCGCACGCAGAAGCCGGTGAGTTTTGAAGCGCCGCTGCCGGCGGATTTTCTGGCGGCGTTGAAATTACTGCGGGTGAAAAGTTAAAAAGACCGTTGTGTTATATTGAAGCGGAGTTAAAATTCAAACATGCAGACAAAGGCAGCTACAATTTCCGAAAATGGCGCGGAAAAAGCGGAATTCAGCGCGTTCATCCGCGCATCGGCCCGGGCGATGAGGTCCTGGAGCTTGTCGGCATTGAAGTTCTGGTCGCGCGCGTTGACCGCCGCGAACTTGCTGCCATCAATGGCCAGCAGTCCCCCGCCGAAGAGTTCCAGCTTCCGGCACAACAAGGTGAACTGCCGCGCCACGGCCTTAGCGGTGATTTCGCAGGTGGCTTCGACCTTTTCAAAGCTCGCGCCCACATGGCTCTGGCCGGCGAGGTGATAGATTTCGTCCGGGGAGATTTCGGTCAGGATGCGGTTGGGCGTGGCGGGGTCATTCAGATCGGCGTGATGCAGAAAAAACCGGCGGTCATTGACGGCGGGATCATTCAGCAAGTGGCTGATGCGGGAGTGTTCCGAAGCATTTGTCGTCCGCGATACGCCATGAACTTCATAACCTTTTTCAAGCAGCTATTCGGTGAGATAAGAACCGTCCCGCCCGGTGACACCCGTGATGAGCGCGCGGGGCATGGCTAGGAGGTCACTTTGACCCGGCCTTCGCGGTGAGCCTTCAACAGCGCGATGTCCGCCTCGACCATGAGCCGGACCAGATCCTTGAACGTGGTTTTTGGTTTCCAGCCGAGTTTGCGTTGGACCTTGCGGCCGTCGCCGATGAGCAAATCCACTTCCGACGGACGGACGTAGCGCGGGTCATACTCCACATATTTCTGCCAATCCAGCCCGGCCAGCCCGAACGACGCCTCCAGAAATTCCCGCACGGAATGCGTTTCGCCCGTGGCCACGACATAATCATCCGGCGCCTCCTGTTGCAACATGAGCCACATCACGTCCACATATTCCTTGGCATAACCCCAGTCGCGTTTGGCGTCGAGGTTGCCCAGATAAAGTTTGTCCTGAAGCCCGGCCTGGATGTGGGCGACCGCCCGGGTGATTTTGCGGGTGACGAACCCTTCGCCGCGCCGGGGAGATTCATGGTTGAACAGAATCCCGTTGCTGGCGTGCAGCCCGTAGGCTTCCCGGTAATTCACCGTGGCCCAGTAGGCGCAAACCTTGGCCACGGCGTAAGGGCTGCGCGGATGAAACGGGGTTTCCTCGGATTGCGGGACTTGCTGCACCTTGCCATACATTTCGCTGGAAGACGCCTGATAAAATCTGGGCCGCAGGCCCGATTCGCGGATGGCCTCCAGCAGTCGCAAGGTGCCGGTGGCCGTGACATCCATCGTGTATTCCGGCGTGTCAAAGCTGATCCGGACATGGCTCTGGGCGCCGAGATTATAAATTTCATCGGGCTGGATCCGCGCCAGCAAGCGGCTCAAGGAACCGGATTCGCCCAAGTCTCCATAATGCAAAAAGAGCCGGGTTTTTTCCAACTGCGGATCCGAATAAATATCATCCAGCCGGCTGCGGTTGAAGGTGCTGGCCCGGCGCACAATCCCATGGACTTCATAACCCTTGCCCAACAACAGTTCCGCCAGATAGGAACCGTCTTGGCCCGTGATGCCGGTGATCAATGCTTTTTTTGCCATAGGGACAGTAGTTTTCACGAAATCCAATTTTCAGACAAGCGCATTATCCCGGACAGCGGCGGGCATGGGCGGCGGTTCTTCACGAACCGCAATTATAGCGTAAAGCCTGCCGCCTTCGCGTCGGCGGCGAACATCTTCACCGTGTCGAGCGAGAGTTCGCCCAG
>DMQW01000222.1:1206-3656 GCA_003455565.1 Limisphaerales bacterium | reverse complement strand
TTCAGCTCCTGCATCTCCGCGAAATGCGCCTTCGCGTCCGTGCCGCTCCAGACGTGGACGACAAAAATGTTCAGCGCCGAGTCCGCAAATTTGTTAAAGCTGATGATCAGGTCGGCGGTCTTCGGATTCGCGCGGAAAATTTCTTCGAGGATGATGGTGGCGCGCTTCACTTTTTCCACCGGCGTGTCGTAAGTCAGGCCGAGGTTCATCTCCGTCTTGATGGTCGGACGGCGCGTGATGTTGGTGATGATGGCGTTGCCCATCAATTTATTTGGAACGGTGACGTGATGGCCGTCCAGATTGCGAATCCGCGTGCTGCGCAGGCCGATGCCTTCCACCGTCCCGTCCACGCCCTCGACCTTGATGTGGTCGCCGATGTGAAATGGCTTGTCCAAAAAGATCGCCACCGCGCCGAACAGATTGGCAATCGTGTCCTGCGCCGCCAGGCCGAGCGCGAGGCCGCCGACGGACAGGCCGGCCAGCAAACTCGTGATCTTGATGTTGAGATTATCTGCCGTGAGAATCGCGGCGGCGACAATCACGAAGGCTTTCACGACCTTGTTGATCAGCGGGAACAGATGGGCGGCAAAAGCCTTGTCCTGCGCCAAAACTGTTTTCTCACGCCACACGTCCAGCAGCAGGTCCACCACCTTCAACACCACGTAAGTCACCGAACACGCCACGACCACGATGAAGCCGCGTGACAAAAATTCCTGTGCGCGCAGCGGCCACTCGAACATGCCCAGCCCGATGTTCAAAAAAACCACGAACGCCACCACCTTCACCGGCCCGCGCAGCAGTTCCAGGATCAGGTCGTCATATTTTGTCTCCGTCTTCGCCGCCCAGCGTTTGAGCCAGACGTTCACAATGAAGTCCAGCAGCTTCGCCACGAAAAACGCCAGCACGATGTAAATCAGCGAGGCGAGGTATTTCCACAGCGGCTGGCCCAGCAGCGGCGTCTCGCGCAGAAAATCAATCCGGTCCAGCCCAAAACTTTCGTAATGCGCCGACAGCTTGATTTTCAGCAAGGCGGGCGGATTCGTCATGGCGGCGGCAGCCGGCGCGCTGGTTTCCTGCGCGTCCGCCCAGACCGACCAAAACGCGATGACCAGCAACACCGCCAGACCAAACCGGTAAATCCATTCAAAACGCCATTTCATGTTTAAAAAATAAAATTCTTCCGCTCAACTGCCAGCTGATTTTCAGCCGCCCGCCACGATCTTCACAATCTCCAATTTATCGCCCGCATTCAGTTGACGCTCGGAAAACTCCGACGGCGCGACCGCCTCGCCGTTGTGCTCCACCACAACGCTGCGCGGCAAGAGCTTTTGCGCGACGAGAAATTCCTCAATCGAGCACGGCAGCTTCGCCGCGACTTTTTTTCCGTTGGCGACGACTTCGTTCATGGCACAAATTTTTCTTCGCCGATTTTCAGCGTGAACTGCCCTGGAAATCCATCCACTTCCAGCACCACGCCCGCGCGGCTGATTTCACGGCAACGAATCCGCACCGTGCGGCTTCGCAGGTTGACATTCTTAAACTCGCCTGCCGCGAACGACACATCGTTGATGATGGCGTGCCGGCTCTGGCCGTCCAGCAACAGCCCGCTCAACTTGAGCGCCTCCGGCAACGGCGGCGGAACATTCGTGAACGCAATCACCGGCGTCCGCACCGGCGCGGCCGAGGCGGATGATTCTGTTTCCAGCGTCGCGCCCGCGCCGTTTTTCACCCAGTTCAAAATGTAGCCGACACTGTGTTCCTTTTCGAGCGCGACCAGTTTTTTGATTTCGCCGTGCGTGTAGGGATTATCGAGAATTTTTTGCAATTGTTCCGGTTGTGAACGCGCTTCCATCAGCTTGTAAGCGGACAATTCGCAGATTGCTTCAATCGTGTCACTGTCAATGACGTGATCGGCCGGACGATTTTCATTGATCCACAAATGCGTGTATTCATGCGCCGCCGTCGCCGCCAGTTCATTTTGCAGACGCCCGCTCAACAGCACGACCTCGTGGGTGCAATCGCCCTTCGGCGTCCGGCGCGTGCTGGCGAAGCCGAATTTATGCAAGCCATCCGAACGGCCCAGCTCCGACCAGTAATCCACGTCAAACAGATTCACCGTCACGTCAGGAAAATTCAGCGCGAAGCTGCGGCCGAACATTCCGATCAACTCGCGGCGCGCGTCCGTGAAAACTTCCCGCGCCCCGACCACGTCCAGCACGGCGTTCGGCTTGTCGAACTTGCAGATGAACCGCCCGTCGCCCGTCTTGACCGAGCCATCGCCGTCGCGGATGGGCAGGCCGCAGAGGGAGCAATGATTTTCCAGCTTGTAACAATCGTCGCAGACCGCGCCCCACTTGGATATCCAGATGCGGCCCGACAACGGCCCCTTGCCGCAGACGACGCAGAAATAATTCGTCTCCCCGGCGGCCGCCACGCCCGCCGCCGTGAAC
>DMQW01000222.1:340-1010 GCA_003455565.1 Limisphaerales bacterium | reverse complement strand
AAAAATATTTCGTCCCCCCGGCGGCCGCCACGCCGGCCGCCGTGAACAAAAATAAAATGAGCGCGAGCTGGCGCAATCGCATCATTTGAAAATGTTGAATTTAGAATTGGTGGCAAGATCCGACAATGAGACAAAGCCATTCAAATTCAGATTTGTGAACTGCTCTGGCGAAATCAATCCTATCGCTCCGTCGGAATACCCAACTGCGTGAGCCGGATTTTGACGGTAGAAATTCCTAATCGTTGGCTGCGGCACATTTCCAAATTGTCTCTGACATATAACTACAATTTCCCGATTTGAATTACTTCCTGAAATAAAATTAGTTCTAATAAAAAAGTCCGCGCCGTTCATTCCCCAATGGTTTCCTGCAAGTGTTGATAAACTCTGTCCTTCGATTTTTCCGATTTTCCCAATTTCAAATTGCGAATGATTTCCTTGAGCAGTTATTTCTGCCGCCACTACAAAGCTGTCACACGCAGACAAAGCGTAGCTGTTCCCACCGCAATTTGTTCTCGTGTTTAAAATCGGCAGAGCGAGCGCGGCGATTACTGCAATGATAAAAATAATTCCGATGCCAGTTAAAATTTTTCGCTTCACTTTCATAATTTTGTCTTTCTGATTTTCACACCGTCAGCGCCGCGTCCCAGTCTTTCCAGACCGGTTCGCAGCC
>DMQW01000222.1:0-128 GCA_003455565.1 Limisphaerales bacterium | reverse complement strand
TTCGCAGCCGGGGCGGCGGATCAATTCCGCGCCGACCCCGGCGGCATGTCCGTCAAAATGGATTTTTGATTTCGAGTCTATGCAGTTTGCGGTTGTGCTGCAAATCTTCGGAGTAAATCGTCTTGCAG
>DMQW01000479.1 GCA_003455565.1 Limisphaerales bacterium | reverse complement strand
GCGAGCGGCACGTCCAGCTTGGCGATGATGTTCGTGATCATGACCATGTCCTGCCGCGTGGCAAAGACGAGCAGTGAACTGCTGCTCTCGTTGGGAATGATTTTCGTCTGGCCGAACAGTTGGATCTGATCCTGACCGCCGCCGCCGCCGGTCGAACTGGAGGCGCGGTTGACGATGTTATTCAGGCGTTGCGCGAACGTGGTGCCGCCGGTGGGCGTGCCGTTGGGGTTGGCCGCCCTGCCGCCGATGCCCCCGATGCCCGTGCGGTTGCCGCCAAAGGCGCTGGTGCCGCCGCCCATGCCGCCGGACTGGTAGCCGCCCATGCCGGTGTTCATGCCGCCCATGCCGCCGCCGATGCCACCGCCGCCCATGCCGCCCATGCTGCTGCTGCGGCCACCGCCAAAACCGTTGATGGGCGAATTGTTGGCGCTGCCGCCGATGCTCACGGTCGCGCCGCCGCCACTGCCGCCAAGACTGTTCAATGCGGAGGCAATTTCATCCACCTTCGCATAACGGATCGGAATGACTTCGGAGATGTATTCCGTCGGCACGCTGACATCAACCTGCTCGATCATCTCCAGCATGCGCTTGACGTTTTCGGCATAGTCGCGGATGACGAGAATGCCGTTGTCATCAATTGCCAGAATGGAATTCGGCAGCTTTGAAAACGGCTGGATGACCTGAATCATCAAGGTGGGCTTGACAAATCTCAACTGCACGATGTGCGTGATGTAGGAACCCATGTTCGGCAGGTTCGTCGAGCTGGAACGGTCCAGTTCGGCGGCGGCGGTGTTGGCCTGTTCGGACGGCAGCACCTTCACAAACTTGTCACCGATGTTCACCACGGAAATGTTGTTGAGCGCGAGCACCGCTTGGATGGCTTGGATGGTTTCCGTCCGGTTCAGCGGCGTCTCGGTCTTCAAAATAATTTGTGCATTCGGCAACTGGGCGCGGATGAGCGTGCGTCCGACATATTTCGCGTAGAGCTCCAGAACCACGTTCAAGTCCACGCCCTGCCAGTTGATCATGGGTTGAAGCTCATTCGCCTGTGGATCTGCGAGGGCGTGGCCGGTGGCAGCCGCCGGCGTGGCCGGTGAAGACGATCCCGGCGTGCCGGGCGTGGGATAGAGTGGCGGGGTCAGGCCGGTGGTGCCGCCGGTCCGGGATTTGGTGGTGCGCGGCGGCAACGTTTGCGCCCAAAGTTCGAGGCTGGTCAAAACCAGAACCAATGTGAGAAGGAGTGTTTTCATTTTGCCTTTGCGGTTGAATTTTTCGCGGTCGTCGCGGTCGTTGCGGTCGTCGCGGGCTTCGGATTTTTTTGGTAGCTCGCCACGAGCCGGATGTTGGCGGAAAGTCGTTGATGCGGCGGGTCGGGCTGCAGTTCCAAATCGCGCACGCGGATGGTCGAGGCGCCGGAACCGAGTTTGTAGAGAAAATCCACGAGCTGGTCATCCGTGGCGAGGACGTTGATGTTCTGCCACTGCTCGATGAAAAACGCGTCGTTCGTGTGCGTGATCTGCCGCGAGGTGTTCACGATGGCCACGCCGCTGGCGGAGGATTGCGACTGGATCGTGCGCGTGAAATTGATGCCCTGATCTTCCTGCGCGACAAATTCGCCTTCGCTCGCAAAATTTTTCACCTGCGCTTCCAGCCCTGGCATCTGCGTCACCGCCGTCTGGTAAAGTTTCAATTTTCGCTCCGCATCATCCAACCGGCTACGGTATTTGCCCCAGTCCGAAAAGTGCGGCCAGATGAACACCGCGTTCAGCACGAGAAATAAAATCACCGCCACCCCGACCACGAGGCGGCGCTCCAGCGGACGCAGTTGCGCGAAGTATTTTTTCATTGCGGCGGCTCCTCCGAATGCAGGAGTTCCAGACTGAAATTCCACGTTTCTTGATTGCCGGCCAAACGAGGATTGACCGTGTCACCTTTTTGCTGATCAAAAACAAACTGGCCGTTGACCTGTTTCTTTTTCAGCGCCGTGTTGAAGTCGAACAGCTTGTTGATCTGATCCTGCGGCGCGGTGCCGCTCAACGTCAGCCGCTGGCCGTCCGCAAAGCTGAACCGTTGCAGCGACATCACCGGCGGTAATTCCTGCGCCACCAATTGCCAGCAGTCCAGCGCCGCAAATTTCAACTGCTGCCGTTCCTTCAGCACGCCGTAACGCGCCTGTAGTTGCAAGGCGTTCGTATAGCTGCCGCTGATCGCCGCCACCTGCGTTTCCACGCCGTGCGTGCGATAACCCAGCACGCCGACTGCGCAAAAATAAATCACCACCAGCACTGCGTAAAAAATTCCCGCCGCCGCCAGCCCGCGCAGCCAGAGGCGGTCCACGAACTGCTGGTGATGACGCGTTGTGAATTCCGCCGGCAAAAGATTCGACGGCAACGCCAGCGCCGCGCGGTTGGCCGTGCGCGCCGCGAGTTCCACCGTGGCCGGCGGCGCGATGACCTGCACCGGTTCGCCGAGGCCCGTGCGCAAAACATTTTCCCACTCCGCCGCGTCCGCCGTGTCGGCGACGAGATGCCATTTTGGCTGCGCCGGAAACCAGCCTTCGAGTTCGCCCGACCAGGCGATATGGGTGAGCTGGTTTTTTAATTCCACCGCCCGGTCGCCCGTCGCGGGCAGCGTGACAAAACTTAAATTGCGCAGCACGCCGCCGTTCCACCACGCCACCAGCGCGGCGTTTTGTTCGCCGAGCATCAGCGGAAACAGCCATGCGCCATCTTCGGTTGCCGACACAGTTTCAAGCAGGTCGAGCATCGGCACTTCCAGCCGGTCGGGCAGAAAA
>DMQW01000478.1:448-6166 GCA_003455565.1 Limisphaerales bacterium | reverse complement strand
ACTTGGTGATTTGTCCGGCGGCGTCCGTGTTTTTCGCGCCGCCGCCATCGGGTTCAATCTTCATCATCTCCACAACGGATTTGAGATGATTATTTTCATTCACGCGGCAGACGCCGCGCGCCACGCTGCCGAATTTGGAAAGTGTGTTTCGCAAAATGAAACCCACCATCGCATAGTCCGTCGTGCCGGAAGTCAGATGCTGCGCGAGCAGGCGATACGCTTCCGCGCCGTAAAAATCGTCGGCATTGATGGCGGCGAACGGTGCGCGGATAGTGTCGGCGGCCATCAAAATCGCGTGCGTCGTGCCCCACGGTTTCGTGCGACCAGCGGGCAGGGAACAGCCCGGCGGCAGTTTGTCGAGTTCCTGAAAAACGTATTCCACGGCGATGCGCTTTTCAAAACGTGCGCCGACGATTTCCTTGAACTGCTGTTCGATGTCTTTGCGGATGACGAAGACGAGCTTGCCGAAGCCCGCGCGCATCGCGTCGTAAATCGAGTAATCAATAATGGTCTCGTCCGCCGGACCGACGGGGTCAATCTGTTTCAATCCGCCGTAGCGGCTGCCCATGCCGGCGGCGAGAACGAGCAAAGTCGGTTTTGTCATGCGCGGAGCTTAATTTCTCCAGCGCGGCTGTCGAGAAAATCAGCGAATTTTTCAGAACGCTTCCGGCGAGACGGCGAAGACGGATTTGAACGCGCGGGGGAAATGAAACGGGTTGCGTGAGCTGCTCGGCGGCGGCGTTCATTTTGAGTCGCAGCAAAAATTGATATGGCGATGGCAACGCCGTTTTTGATAAACTAAAAATTATGGAACAAATAAAACGACTCGTAGAAAAAGGCCCGACCACCAAGAAAGATGACCTCATCGTCATCACCGGCGCGGGCGGATTCATTGGCGGCAACCTCGCGTTGCACTTCAAGAAAAAAGGGTTCACCAACATCCGCGCGGTGGACAAGAAGCCGCTTTACGAATGGTATCAGCACGTTCCTGGCGTCGAGAATGTTTGCCTCGACGTGAGCAACGAGGCCAGCTGCCATCGCGTTTGCGAAGGCGCGGTCGAAGTTTACAACCTCGCCGCCGACATGGGCGGCATGGGTTTCATCGAAAAGTTTCGCGTGGAATGTCTGCGCTCGATTCTCATCAACACGCACATGGTTGAGGCCGCTTACAAAGCCGGCACCCGCCGTTATTTTTATTCCTCCTCGGCCTGTGCTTACAACACGTTGTTGCAAAAAGATCCGAACGTCCGCGCGCTCAAGGAATCGGACGCTTATCCGGCGATGGCCGAGCGCGGCTACGGTTGGGAAAAATTAATCTCCGAAATGTTCTGCGAGGAATACTGGCACGAACGCGGCATGAAAACGTTCATTGCGCGTTTCCACAATGTCTATGGCCCGAACGGCACCTGGGATGGTGGCCGCGAAAAAGCGCCTGCCGCGATGTGCCGCAAGGTGATTGAGGCGATTGATAAAAAAGATTTGAGCATCAACATCTGGGGCAGCGGCGAGCAGACCCGCAGCTTCATGTATATTGACGACTGCGTGAAGGGCATTGACATGATCACGCATTGTGACGACTTGATCGCGACGCCGATCAACCTCGGTTCGAACGAACTTGTTTCCATCAACACGCTCGTCAGCAAGGTGGAGAAAATTGCCGGGGTAAAACTGAAACGCTCCTACAATCTGAATGCGCCGCTGGGCGTGGCCGGACGCAATTCCGACAACACCTTCATCAAAAAAGTTCTCAAATGGGAGCCGGAGACGACCTTGGATAAGGGGTTAGCTGTTACTTACAAGTGGATCAAGGAACAACATAATAACCGCAAGGCTGGCAAGCGCATCGGCATCGGCTGATGAAAAGTAAGACTCCCTCGGCGGTCGCCAAAGTGCTGGGTTCAATTCCCAACCGCCTGCAACTCGCGGGCGGTTGGATTGACCAGCCGTTCGTTTCGCAGCACAACCCCAAGCCGCCGGGCGCGATGGTGGTGGTGCAGATTGAACCAAACTTTCGCCCGATGGATCGTTCCGGCATTGCCAGCGGCACACGCGCCATTGCGCTGAAGATTTGGAAAGGCAAACTGCCGAACCGTCCGCCGGAGGATTTGGCGCGCGAACTTTACGAAGTCGAAAACAAGGGCAACGCCGAGCCGAGCGGTTCGCAGGACATGATCGGTTTGGTTTATCCCGGCGTGAACCGGCTGGATTATGATTTCAAAATTTACGGCGGGGTTTTTCCATCGCACATCGAATCGTGCAACAGTCCCAAAATCGCGCGCTGGTTGGACAAGGTTTTGTATTTGATTCCCGTCGAGCCGCGGCCGGACGGCTACAGTCCGCTCGGCATAAAAAATCTCGAACCGAAGTGGGTCGCCAAGCTCGGCCAGTCGGGTCAGGACTGCTATGACGCCATTGTGAAGATGGACGCGAAGGCGCTTGGCTCATCGCTCAATCTGAACATGAAATGCTGGGAGACGCTGCTGCCGCACGTCGTCCGTCATCCGCTTATCCGCGTGGATTTGCTGGCGCTGCTCAAGGCGTATCAGCGGCAGTATCTCGGTGCGATGTATTCCGGCTGCGGTGGTGGTTATCTGATCGTCGTCGCCAACGAACCCGTTCCTGGCGCGTTCAAAGTGAACGTGCGAATGGCTGGAAAATGAAACTGTTTTCCAATCAACTTTGTAGGAGACGACGTGAGGAGTCTCTAACTTCATTTGGAAAATAATGAGACTCCTCACATCGTCTCCTACAATTGAATCGGTTGAAAAATGAGTTCGCAAAAACAGATCATCGTTTCCGGCGGATTTGACGACATCAAGTCACACGACCTGCGTTTTCTGGAAGAAGCCGCGAAGCTCGGCGAACTTTCTGTGCTGCTCTGGCCGGATGCAACGCTGCAAAAACTCACCGGCAACGCGCCAAAATTTCCGCTGGGCGAACGGTTTTATTTTCTAAACGCCGTCCGTTACGTCAGCCGCGTGATTCCAGCAAATGACTCAATCAATCCGACCGAACTTCCGACGGATTTGCGCGCGGACATTTGGGCTGATGTCGAAGCGGATGAAAACACGGCACGCGAACAATTTTGCCGGGCGGGAAAAATTTCTTATCGCGTTTTCAAAACGGACGAGTTGAAAGGTTTTCCGGAACCGCCGCCGCCGCCTTCAATTCCCGGACGAAAAAAAGTTGTCGTCACCGGCTGCTACGACTGGTTTCACTCCGGCCACGTTCGCTTCACCGAGGAAGTCAGCGCGCACGGCGATTTGTATGTCATCGTCGGTCACGACGCGAACATCCGGCTGCTTAAAGGCGAAGGCCATCCGCTGCTACCGGAAGCCGAACGTCGTTACGTCGTCGGCTCGATCAAGTTCGTGAAGCAGGCTTTGATTTCCAGTGGCGAAGGCTGGCTCGATGCCGATCCGGAAATTAAACGCATCAAACCGGACATTTACGCCGTGAACGAAGACGGCGACAAAGGCGGCAAGCGTGACTATTGCGAGAAACTCGGCATCGAATACCTCGTGCTCAAACGCACGCCCGCACCGGGATTGCCGAAGCGTTCGAGCACCGACTTGCGCAGGTTTTAGCCGGACGGCCAGGCCGCCGCGCCGCTGCTTCCGCAAAATTTTTCCAGGGCGGAAAAATTATTTCAAAAAACCTTGCTCGTTGAGCCAGAACAAACAGTCGTTCGCCCACGGATGCGGATTGGTGAACGGCGGTTTGTCTTTCAGCCCCAGGCCGTGACCGCCCTTTTGATAAACGTGCAGCGCAAACGGCACATGATTTTTCCGCAATGCCTCGGCGAAGAGCATCGTATTTTCCATCGGCACAGTTTTATCTTCAAACGTCGTCCACAGAAAACACGGCGGGGTATTGGTCGTCACTTGCAGTTCATTTGAGAGCAGCTTCACCAGTTCCGGCGACGTGTTCGTGCCGAGCAGATTTTCCCGTGAACCTTTGTGCGCGAACTCGCCCAGCGAAATCACGGCGTAACATAAAATGCCGACGTCCGGGCGCGAACTTTGCCGCTCAATCACGTCGGTGGAATTCGTGTTCCCAAAATCAAAATGTGTCAGCAGCGTCGCCGCCAGATGTCCGCCCGCCGAGGAACCCATGATGCCGACGCGTTGCGGATCAATTTTCCAATCGGCCGCGTGCGCGCGCACCAGGCGCACAGCGCGGGCGGCGTCATTGAGCATCGCCGGATGATGATAGCCGCTGGAGCCAAGCCGGTATTTCAGGACGAAACAGGTGACGCCATGCTGGTTCAGCCAGAGCGCGTAATCATTGCCTTCATGGGGCGCGAGATGGGCGTAACCGCCGCCGGGACAAATCACCATCGCCGCGCCGGTGGCGTTCGTCGCATCCGGCAGATACGGCGTGAGCGTGGGAATGTCGTTGGTGGAATGGCCGAGCGCACCGGGTGCGCCGTCCGGCCAGAGCGGAATGGGATTTTTCATTTCAGCACGGGATAAAATGAGCGGCAAAAATAAAAATGCCGAGGCTAAAAAAGTTTTCATGGTTAGAATGACCTGATGCTCGCGGAATTTCAAAATAGTTTCAATCTCAACTTCGCCGCAAGTTTGACAGTGTCCGAATCCCGTCTATTTTCAATCCCGTGTTTGAACTTGTCTCCGATTACGCGCCCGCCGGTGACCAGCCGCAAGCGATTGCGAAGCTGACGGAAGGCATTTTGTCCGGCGCGAAAAACCAGACGCTGCGCGGCGTCACCGGTTCGGGGAAAACTTTCACCGTCGCGAACGTCATCAAAAACACCGGCAAGCCAACCCTCGTCATTTCGCACAATAAAACTTTGGCCGCACAGCTTTACGCGGAGTTCAAAAGTTTTTTCCCGCACAACGCCGTCGAATACTTCGTCAGCTACTTCGATTATTACCAGCCGGAAGCCTACATTCCGCGCACTGACACGTTCATCGAAAAAGATTCCAGCATCAACGAGGAGATCGAACGTCTGCGGCTCTCGACCATGAGTTCGCTCTTCTCGCGGCGCGATGTGATTGTCGTCGCCAGCGTCTCGTGCATTTATGGCATCGGCAGCAAGGAAGATTACGCCGCGATTATCCTGCCGGTCTGCGTGGGCGGCGCGACTTCGCGCGAGCAACTCCTTTCGCGCCTCGTGGATTTGCAATACAACCGCAACGACATCGCGTTCGAGCGCGGCCAGTTCCGCGTGCGCGGCGACACGGTGGAAATCTGTCTCGCCGGCCGCGAAGATGCGTTGCGCATTGAATTTTTCGGCGAAGAAATCGAACGCATCACGCGCTTCGAACCGTTGACGGGAAACAAAATTGAATCGCTCGTCGCCGAAACCATTTTTCCCGCGAAACAATTCGTCACCACCGGCGACAAATTGAAAAACGCCGTCCTCGGCATCCGCGAGGAACTTCGCGAACGCATCGTTTTTTTTGAGCAGCACGGGAAATTGCTCGAAGCGCAGCGCATCAAGATGCGGACGGAATACGACCTGGAGATGATGGAGGAAATGGGTTTTTGTTCCGGCATCGAAAATTATTCGCGCCACATCGCCGCGCGCAGACCCGGTTCGCAGCCGAACACGCTGTTCGATTTTTTCCCGAGAGATTACCTGCTCGTCGTGGACGAATCGCACGTCACCGTTTCGCAGATCGGCGGGATGTATGAAGGCGACAAATCGCGCAAGACGGTTCTGGTGGATCACGGCTTCCGGCTGCCGAGCGC
>DMQW01000478.1:0-194 GCA_003455565.1 Limisphaerales bacterium | reverse complement strand
TTCCGGCTGCCGAGCGCGCTGGACAACCGGCCGATGAATTTTCTGGAATTCCAGTCCATGCAGAACCAGACGATCTACGCCAGCGCCACACCGTCGCCGCGCGAAATCGAATGGTCGCGCCAAAGCGCTGCCGGCCCCCTCACCCGTCCTCCGGCCACCCTCTCCCCCGCCGGGGGAGAGGGACGGGGTGAGGG
>DMQW01000410.1 GCA_003455565.1 Limisphaerales bacterium | reverse complement strand
TCGTCGGCAGCGTCAGATGTGTATAAGAGACAGGTCATGCCCCCTGCACGCCGGGAAAAAAAACGTGGTCAGTTCAAAAAATGTCTCCGCCAAAAGTGAAGCAAGCGGCATACGGCGAGACACGGACGGCAATTATCAAAAAAAAGCTTATGAAAAACATATTATCAGTTGAAGCAGCAGCACCAACAAACGCCGTCCAGCAATCATCAATTAACACACCGGCACAACCGGATAAGAAAGACCAGCGGTTGCCGATTGACACCGAGGCGCGGAAGAAAAACCGCACCTTGCCCACCACCAAAGTTTTGGAGCTTTTGCAGGCCAGCAACACCGGACTTTTCAACCTTGCCGAGGTTGTCGGCAAATGGGTTTGGGTTGCGTTCCGCGAGACGCCCGCACCGGAGTTGCGGCAGCAGTTGGCGCAGCTTGGTTTCCATTGGAACCGCGAGCGGCAGGCATGGCAGCACCCGTGCGGCCAGTTCCGCTTGCGCGGTTTCCAAGACCCGCACGAAAAATATGCGAGCTACTATCCCGCCGATTCACGCGCCGCCTGATTCACACCATGAAAAAGAACAAACGCCGCCTACCGTTGTCGCAGCATGAGTTCGGTTTTACACCGCACACATTCAATTTGTTTGCCGAGGTTTCGCTGGACGGTGAGCGCATCACCCGCGAGCAGGCCGAGGCAGAGCAGACACGAATTGCAGCCGAGGCAGCGCAGGCCGCGTTTTTTCACACCGAGGAAATTTGCCATGACTGATTTGCATAAAACCATCCGCCGCCGTTCCCGTGACCAGTTCGCGCACTATCGCAAGCGCATTGTCGTTTCACTTGAACCCGGAGACGTGATCGGGATGCGACTTGAGCGCACCCGCACCACCTACCGCGCACCGCTCGCCAGTGTGTTTCGCACATTGGCCGACTGGCACGCACGAGCCGAAGCCCGCGCCAAGCGGGAAGCCCGCAATCTTAAACGCCAATCACTGACACCATGAACACGAACCAAAACCAATCGCCGTTTGGCGAAGTTATTTACAGTTACACAAGAGCGCAGGCCGTCGCCGACGGCGTGCAAGTTGAAGTCACCAAGACCGCGCAGGAAGCGGGAATCAAATTCCCGATGTTTTTAACCCGCGCCGTTTTTGATAATTACGTCGCCGTGCCGGAAGGCGTTACCGGCCAAGACGAGGCGGGCAGATTGTGGGATGTCGTTTGGATGACAAGATTTGCCATCATCCGCGCCCGCCCAGGTGTTGACCGCATCCCCGTGGTGTTCTATGTCCGCAACGACAACCGCGCAGCGCGGCTGGTCAAACTCATCGCCACTTGCGGCGCGCTGGACATTGATGACCCGCAGCCCGCCATCACCTTGATGATGCCGGACGAGGATTGACCGGCAGACCATCACCGCGCCCGACGACAACGCCGGGCACGAAATTTTTTTCACGGCTGACCGCCGATGTCGTTCAGCCGCGCAGCCAGTCGGCTTTTGACCGAGACCACCGGTTTTGGCTCGAACCCATAGACGGGATTTCCCTGCCACGCCCGCAAGCGGGCAAGAATCTCCGTGAGACACTGGACTTCATTCATTTTCATTTTGATCATGCCACCACGGGTCATAATGGTGAAAGATATTGAACCGATACGCCACCCCAATGGATTGTCACTTCCAAAATCCGCTCAAAACGGGATGGCGTTTTCGTCCGCTTCACGGTGGAAACTGACTTCCGGCAGCAGCCATTCTTTGACGCCGGACAATTCGCCGCAGACCCGACACAGGTAGAGCAGCTGCGACCGGTAATCGGCCCACTCCGGGACTTGCGCGGCGAACCAGAGCGCCTTCTCGTAATTTTTTCCGAAGACCGTGATGGAATCCTTGAGCCGCCATGCCCATTTTTTGCCGAATTTTGCCGCGAAGTCATCGTAATGGATTTCCAGAATCAAGGACAGGATTTGGCAGCCACGTCGCCATTGGAGGCCGTTGCCGTCGGCCCAACTCCATCGGCAAGACGCAAGTCTTTGAGACAGTGAATAGCGAACAGAGCGCATTCCTTTGTCGCTAACCAGGCGAGACAAGCCCGCACTCGTGACGTAAGCTCCAACATACCGCGCGAGGGCAGCAGCGTTGGACAAAATGGGCAGGGTTTCACATCGGCCGAAACCGTGTCGTGTGACTTTATCCGACCGTAAAAGAGCCTAGAATTTGCGTAGATTCCGATTTGCACTGCGACAATATATTGACTGCAGCCATCGAAACTCGTCCCGATTGCCATCACGTTTAGCGGCGTTGGCACGTTCGCACGTTGCGAAATCGAAACCACTTCGGATGTCGTAAGGGAAGGCCGCAGCAAGATGGAAATGAAAGCGGCCAGACTCTTGTCGCTCAGGCACGGCAATAAATTCCAAGCCCTCGGGTTTGAGAGTTGAATTAAAGATGGACTTAAAGCGTTCAGATGCGTCCTTAAATTCAACAACTCGGTCTGCAAACGTAAGGGTGACAAAGCCCACCCGCTCGACTCCCATCCGTCGCACAAGACCGTCGAGGTTGATAAACAACGTCTCGGCTTTCTTGGCATAGGCCGATAGGTTGATATCGGCTTTAGGTGGTAGATGATTTTCCCCATTTCCGGGCGGGCTACTTGTAGTTGTTACAAAGAGACAAGGAAGGGGACTGGCCCCGGCGCTTCGCGCCGGGGCCAGTCCCGTGATCCCGTCAAGGTTCGAGCATGGCGACGGATTTGGCCCGGGCTTGCAGGCCGTATTCGCCGGACTCGATGCTGATGTCACAGGCGATGGCTTTGCTGCCAACGGGCCAGATGCAGGGCTTGAGGGTCTTGGCGTCAACGCCCTTTTGGACAGGGACGGCGACGTCAATGACCCGCTTTCCGACGAGCAATGAGTATTGCTCGACGGCGAATCCGCTTGCGAATGTTCGGAGTTCATAGCCTTGATACGTTCCAACCAACAGCGACCGCGACGGTTCAGCGGCCAATTGACCAACGATGTTTGTTTTCATTTTTTGTGTTCTTTCTTTGTGTTTTTGTTTTGTTCCGGGTTTTTAATTTGAGGAACCGCACCGGCGGGCAATTCCTTCACGCCGTCTTAAACCGACGAGATTGATGCCCCATTCCGCGAACTCACTCGGTAATTCGCCTGTAGGTGAGCCTCGATGTCGCTCCAGCGGAACGCCACGGTGCGCCCCAGCTTGTAGTAGGGCAAAATTCCGCGCGTCATCCAGTTGTCCACGGTGCGGATGGTTTTGTTGAGTCGCCGGGCAACTTCGGGTTTGCCAATGAAACCCTCTGCTGTTGCTGGAGGCTGGCTTGTTGCGGTTGCTGGTGCCTGATTGCTCATGGATTTGATCCTTGTGGTTCAGCCGTTGAAAAGTTCAAAGATGGATTTCCACCGGCGGCGATCATCGTTGATTCTCCTGGGTGTGAATTGCCGTTTGCAGCCGCGACCGCCATGACTCCAACTGCCAGGTGCAGTGACTAGCGAATCGCAGGGGAATGCCCACAGCGACGAGCGCGATGCGGAGCGCGACGAGCCAAAGTTCTTTTACCGTTGCCAGATGTTCATTTCTCATGCCGATGCTCCGTAGTGATTAGGAATCGAATATTTTCCAGGCGGGTGTCGCTAGCGCATTCGCCATGCGCTGCTTGTTTTCGGGCGAGGGTGTTCCCCGTCCCGGCTCGAAACGGGAGATTTCGACTTCTTTGAGGCCGACCAGCTCCGCCAGTTGCAGTTGCGTCATGCCTTTCAGCACCCGCGCCGCCTTCAATCTGTTGTTCGTAGCCATTTTTTTATTTGTTGCGGTGGCAAACCATTCGCCACTTCAACCCGTATGGCGTGACAAACCGTGTTACTTCGTTGACAAGTCGCGTCACCGGCGAAAAAACAAAAACCCCCGCAAAGTTTCCTTCGCGGGGGTCAAAAAATCGAAAGCTGGTTACTCTACCCAAACCACATCAGCAGGTCGTTCGTAGGTGAACTGTCCAGCGACGCCGGCCCTGGCTCTTGAACGGCTGTCGCCCGAAAATCGGGATGATGGAATCCAAAGGTGTTTGTGCAGATGCTCGCCAAACGCGCGCAAGGCCGGGTGCGGATTATTTTGACGGTCTTTGGCTTCCCGCAACTTTTCAATCAAACGGTCAATTGCCCGCCGAATCGCCCGCACCTGTTTGTCCGCGCCGCCTTCAGAATTCATGCGCGTCACGTTCAGCGCATCGGCAAGATTTTGCAGTTCTTCCAGAGCTTCGGCTTTTTCTGACTCGGATGCCTCGGGATCTTTCATCACGGAATTCCATTTTATTGCCTCTATCTCAATCTTGCGGCGGGTCGAATCGCTGTCCGCACCCAAGCTGGCCTCCTGCAATATCTCCTGCCCAAAAACCCGTTTGGCCAGTTCGGTGCCATGCAGCCCGCCCAGCGGCGGATTGAAAAGCAGATAGGCCACCAGCGAAATGCCCCGTCCCAAATCAATTTCCCCCTCGTTCCCGTCATAAACAACTTTCCAGAGACCGACGCCCCGACGCAGCAAATAAGGAGGCACCGGCAAAATGGGATTGTTTTGGGGTTCGGCACCCGTCGCGGGGATTGCGTGTCCATTGACCGGGACCGCCGGCACGACCGTCACCGAAGCCGGATCAAGCATGATTCGCGTCAGGCAGTCAGCCGGCAAACTGCCACGTCGGCCCGCTTTCGCTTGCGCGAGCTGCATTTTCTCCAGTGCCGTTTCCACCTCGACGGCGTGCCGTTTATAAAGCTTCAAGATGCGTTCAGCTAAACCGGCGCGCGTTCCTCCGTCCAGCTCCATGTAAGGGAGCGCCAGCGAAACTTCGGGATACTCGCCGATGAATTCATCCGCGTTTTGAAAATTTTCAAGCTCGAAGGCGCGGTTCACAAATTCCGCCGCCATGATTTTGTCCACGATTTTCGGCAGGCTGTCGCTGAAAACGTCAATTTCATAGCTGCTCGCCGGGTCAAAATCAGCAGCCCCGGCGGCAATCATCCCTCCCCGCCGGTCAATGCACTGCGAACACACGCCGCAATGCGGTTTGATTTTGGAACGCAGTATCGTCCCGGCACAGCTTCTGGACGATGCGATCAGCGGCCCGCATTTCTCTTTCAGGATCTCCGCGACCACGTCGCCCTTGGTATGCCAGAAAAACGGTGTTCGGATTTTGAAGTCCTTGCCGCCGGCCAGCAGCGTTCCCAGCTTTTCCAGACCGCGAATCACTCGCGGATGCGTGGTTCGTGTGGCTTTTGCTCCGGTGATTTGCGCGCACACCGGCAAATTCAGGCTCACCACGCCATTTTCAAAGCAGGTGATTTCATCCAGTTTCAGGATGGATGCCACCGTCATGCCCATGGCGGCGAACAGGAACTGT
>DMQW01000245.1:4432-12645 GCA_003455565.1 Limisphaerales bacterium | reverse complement strand
CCTTGTAAATGTGCGGATGCAGCACGCCGACGAACGGGAGATTGCGATAACGCTCGGCAAAATCAAGCCCGTAACCGATGACAAAATAATCAGGAATTTTAAAGCCAATGTAATCAGCCTTAATTTTTTCCGTGCGCCGCGCGGGCTTGTCCAGCAGCACGCAGGTTTTGATGCGGCGCGGCTTGAGCAGGCGGAGTTTCGGCAGCACGCGGCTCAAGGTTTTGCCGGTGTCGAGGATGTCGTCCACGAGCAGCACGTCGCGACCGTGCACGTCGAGGCGCAGTTCCTTGGTGAAAACGAGTTCGCCGGATTCCGTGCCCGCGCCGTAGCTGGAAACGCCGATAAAATCAAGGCGCAGCGGCAGGTTCAGATGCCGGATCAAATCGGCGAGAAACATCACCGTGCCGCTCAAGAGCGAGACGACGACCATTTCGCGTCCACGAAAATCGCGTTCAATTTCGCGCGCCAGAATTTTAATGCGGCGGGCGATCTGCTCATCGGTGATGAGCACGCGCTCGACCTCCTTGCGCCAGTGCGGCGGGACATTTTTTTTGGTGACGGCCATGTGATGAATTGTAATTAGTTTTGGCCGGTTGCGAGAAATTTCTTGGCGAATTGCAATTTCAAAACACCGTGCACAAACGCGATTTACTTCAGCAGCGCATCAAGATTATCGAGACAAAGCTGCGACCAAGACTCCATCTGTTCGCGTTTCACCTTAAGCTCATCAATAGGAATAAATTCAACTTGCGTGATAACCTGCTCGTTTTTCTTTACCTGTTCCGGCGTGCAAAACAACACATGCACAATGCCAAAGTGAACTCGACCGACTTCAGTGGAATCGTCGTTGATCAGGCCAACGGGTCGTGCGTTAAATTCACCTTGAATAGCAAGCTCTTCGCATACTTCTCTTTTAACAGCATCTTGAAACGCCTGCATGCCGAAGGCAAAGAGTGTGTGATCTTCGTCATTGATGTGTCCGCCGATGCCAACCGACCCTTTCGCGACCAAACGTTGCTCGCCAGCCTTCTTGCCGCGAACATAATGAAGCACATTTTTTCCATCAGTGATCACCACATACGGAATAATCTGTTTGAAGTCTGGATTTGTTTCAGCCTGGGAACGGGCCATGAAACGGTTGTTTTTGATATTGAGAATCACTGGTAAATAGCGATTCACATGAGAGTTGAAACCTTGAAAACCCCCAAGCTGCTCGAAGAGCGAACGAGGAAAAACGAGAACATTTTCGTCTGCAATAGCCATAATGGTTTTGAGAATACTGGAGTCAGAATTCAGAAGCCAGAATTTAGGAAGAAGAATAAATTGGCCGGCCTTTATCTGCTGCTTTCTGAATTTTAGTTCCTAACTTCTGGATTCTTCCACGAACTTTGCGCTTTGAACTTTTCACCGTGAACCGTATAACAGGCGCATGTTGCCGACACTTTTAGCCAACGGCGGGCCAGTCATCTGGCTCATCCTGCTTGCCGCCGCGACCGCGCTGGTCGTGTTCATCGAACGCGCGTTGTTCTGCCATCGTTCGCAGATCAACTCCGCCGAGTTTCTCAACGGCGTCCGCACCGTCCTCAAGCGCGAGAACGTCGTCGAGGCGATTTCCATCTGCGACGCCACGCCCGGCCCGGTGGCGCGCCTCGTCAAGGCCGCGATTGTCAACCGCGACAAAGGCCGCGAGCGCGTCCGCGAAGCCGTCGAGGAAGCCGGCCTCACTGAAGTTCCGCGTTTGGAAGAAAAATTAAATCTCCTCGCCACCATCGCACAGATCGCGCCGCTGCTTGGCTTGTTCGGAACGATCATCGGCTTCATAGAAATATTTGGCCAGGTGCAGGAATCTGGTTTGTATGCCAACATCCAGTTGCTTTCTCACGGCATCTGGCAATCGCTCATTTGCGCCGCCGCCGGCATCGCCGTGGCCATTCCGGCGCACGCGGGCTACAACTATCTCGTCAGTCGCGTGAACAAAATCGTGCTCGACATGGAGCGCGCCGCCGCCGAGATCGTCAACATCGTCACCGAAAACGGCAAATGAAATTCCCGCGCAACGCCCGCATCCTGCGCAGCCAGTTCGACGTGGCGCCGTTCGCCGCCGTTTTTTTTCTACTCGTGATTTTTCTGCTGCTCGGCGCGCTGCTGCCCGTGTCTGGATTGCGGATGCAATTGAATCCACCCGCCGCCGACAACCTGCCCGGCGTGAACCAACCGACCGTGGCGATGGCCGTGGACGCAGCCGGCCGTTTTTATTTCGAGAATCAAATCGTCAGCGAGCTGGTTTTATCAAACTGTCTCAAGGCGACGGTTGTTGGCGCGCACGAGCCGCTCACGCTCGTCATCCACGCCGACAAGTCCGTGACCTACGAACAGATCGCCCATCTTTCGCTCCTCGCCCGCGATTGCGGCATCACCAATTCCTTGCTCGCCACGCTGCCGCGCGTGGTGGACGCGACCCTTAAACAATGAACCCCGCGTCCGCCGAAACTTCGTCCGGGCTGGCCGAGCCAGAACTGCCCGGCGAAGGCTGGTCGCGGTCGCGCTGGATTTTTTTAATCGCCTTTGTCCTGGCCGCGCACGTCGCGTTCATTTTTATTTTCGGAACCAAAAAGCAAATTGCCCCGCGCGCCGTCACGAATGTTCCGCAACTGCAACTTGCGGATGACGCCAGCGAACTCATCGCGCTGGACGACCCGACGCTGTTCGCGCTGCCGCACGCCAACGATTTCGCCTCCGCCGTCTGGTTGCGCACGCCCACCAACGAGCCGCCGTCGTTCGGTTGGACGGAAGCCCCGCGTTGGTTGAAGCTGGACGCGGAAAAATTAGGCGCGGCGTTCAACGAGTTCATGCAGACGAACCGGTTCGCGGAATTCCAGCTCGACTTCAAACCGGAACCACGGCTGGCCGAACCCGTTTTGCCCGTCGAATTCGCGCCGCAAAATTCTACTTTGCAAATCTCCGGCGACCTCGCGCAGCGGCGCTTGCTCAACCAGATCAATCTGCCGTCGCTGCCACACAACGATGTGTTGCCGCCGGGCAAAGTGCAGGCGCTCGTGGATGCGGCGGGCAATGTTGTCTCCGTCGTGCTGCTCGAAGCGAGCGGACTCGAACTCGCCGACACCAATGCCCTCGCCTTCGCCCGCACCGCACGGTTCGCCCCGGCGGCGCAATTGACATTCGGCGAATTGATTTTCAACTGGCACACCGTTCCCGCTGCGGCCACCAACACCAACGCAAATCCATAAAAATGAGCGTCACAAAAATCAGTCCCAAAATAATTCTCGTCATTGATGTCGGCGGCACGCACCTCAAGATCGGCACCACCGGCAGCCGCAAGCTCATCAAGGTTCCTTCCGGCCAGACCATGACCGCCGCGCAGATGGCCGCCACCGTGCGCAAGGCCGTGGTCGGCATAAAATATGACGCGGTCTCCATCGGCTATCCCGGCCCCGTCGTAAACAACCAGCCGACGCTCGAACCGCACAACCTCGGCAAAGGCTGGGTGAAGTTCGATTACAAAAATGCCTTTGGCCGGTCCGTGAAAATCATCAACGACGCCGCCATGCAGGCGCTCGGCGATCATCTGGGCGGGCACACCTTGTTCCTCGGCCTCGGCACCGGTCTCGGCTCCGCGCTCGTCGTTGACGGAAAAGTTCTGCCGCTCGAACTCGCGCATCTGCCTTACAAGAAAGGCGGCAGCTACGAGGAATTTCTCGGCACCGCCGGATTAAAACGCGTCGGCAAGAAGAAATGGCGGCGTTACGTCAACGACGTGGTCAGCCGGCTCAAAAACGCGTTGCTCGCGGATTCGGTTGTGCTCGGCGGCGGCAATGTCCGGCTCATCGAGGAATTTCCGCCCGGCGTCCGGCCCGGCAAAAATGCCAACGCCATCCGCGGCGGCTACCGGCTCTGGAACCAGCTATGAGCATTCCCACACTCATTACGATTTATGTGGCGTTGGCGCTGGGCGCGCTGGGCGTCGTGGGATTTTTTTCCGAACTGCGCCGCCGTCGTTTTGGTCCGGCGCATGCCGAAGACCGCGTGTTCCGCTGTGTGAAATGCGGTTTGGTCTACACCGACGATGCGGACGTGGACCGTTCCCGCTGCTCGCAATGCGGCAAAATGAACGAGCCGATGGTGTTTTAACTTTCAGCATTAATTTCGCGGCTGGCTGGTCTGGCCAGCCTTGCGGAAAAAATTTATTGCTGGAAAACTTTGCTGTCTTTCGTCAGTCTGTCGGTTCAAATTTATGGACGTAAAACTTCCCAAGCTGGGTGAAGGCGCCGACAACGGCGTCGTGGTCAATGTCTTCGTGAAAGAAGGCGATACCATCGCCAAAGACCAGGCCATCATGGAACTGGAGAACGAGAAGGCCGTCGCCTCGATTCCCTCCACGGGCGCCGGTGTCGTCTCCAAAATTTATGTGAAGGCCGGCGACCGCATCACGGTTGGCCAGCGCATTTTGACTTTGGAAGAGGCCGGAGCCGCCGCTGCTCCCGCCGCCGCCGCGCCCGCGCCGAAACCCGCCGCCAAGAAAGTTGCGGCCCAGGCCGCGCCGGAACTTGAACCGGAAGAAGCCGTCGAGGAATCTGCCGAAGTTGAAGTGGAAATTTCCAATGCGGCGGTCGCGGCGGCACCGTCCATCCGCAAAATGGCGCGCGAACTTGGCATCCATCTCGGCAAAATCCGCGGCAGCGAATCCGGCGGACGCATCGTCATCAGCGACGTGCGCGCTTACATTCAACGCCTGGTCAAAGCTGCGGCGAAACCCGCGCCCGTTGCGGCGAGTGCGGCGGCTCCGGCGAAACCGGCGGCGGTGCAAATTGATTTCTCGCAGTGGGGGCCGATTCTCAAGAAGCCGGTCACGCCCTTGCGCAAGGTCATCGCGCGCCGCTTGTCCGAGAGCTGGAATTCCGTCGCCCGCGTCACGCAGTTCGACGACCTTGATTTTACGCGCCTCTGCGAGTTGCGGAAAAAATTCGCGCCCGCCTACGAGGCGAAAGGCGTCAAGCTCACGCTCACGCCGTTTGTTTTGAGAGCCGTGGCCGACACGTTGAAGAAACATTCCATCTTCAATGCGAGCCTCGATGAAGTGGCGGGCGAAATCATTCTCAAGGAATACATCCACCTCGGCATCGCGGTGGACACGGATCAAGGCTTGATGGTGCCCGTCATCCGCGACGTGGACAAAAAATCTTTATTTGATCTCGCGAAGGAACTGGAACTGCTCGCGGCGCGGGCGCGCGACCGGAAAATTACCGCCGATGAAATGAAAGGCGGCACGTTCACGATTTCCAATCAAGGTGCGATTGGCGGCGCGCATTTCACGCCCATCATCAACCTGCCGGAAGTCGCCATCCTCGGCCTCGGTCGCAGCGCGCTCAAGCCGGTCGTGCGTGACGGCAAAGTCGAAGTTCGCCAGATGACGCCGATGGCATTGAGCTACGATCATCGCGTGATTGACGGTGGCAGTGCGGCGCGGTTCACCGTGGATTTGTTGAAGGCATTTGAAAATTTTAGCGAACAAGCCGTGAAGATTTAATTTTGTATGGATTCGATCAAAACTGAAATTGTTGTCGTCGGCGCCGGGCCGGGCGGTTATGCGGCGGCGTTTTACGCGGCGGACCTGGGCAAGAAGGTCATTCTCATCGAGCGCGAAAAACGGCTCGGCGGCGTGTGCCTGAACCGTGGTTGCATTCCCTCGAAGGCGCTGCTTTACGCGACGCACCAAATCGTCAATGCGCGCGAATCGGCGCATCGCGGCATCACGTTCGCGGAGCCAGTGATGGACTTGTCCAAGCTGCGCACGTGGAAGGAAGCCATCATTGATAAGCTCGCCGGTGGCGTGGCTTCGCTCGCCAAAATGCGCGGCGTGCAGGTCATCCAGGGCCGCGGCTATTTTGAAGGCTCAAACAAATTGCGCGTCGAGACCGAGAACGGCCAGCAGTTCGTTCAATTTGAAAAGGCGATTATTGCCGTCGGTTCGCTCGCGGCCATGCCCAAGGCGTTTGACCTCGGCAATCCGCGCGTGATGACTTCCACCGGCGCGCTGGAGATCGAGGACATTCCCGAAAGCCTGCTCGTCGTCGGCGGCGGTTACATCGGCATGGAACTCGGCACCGTCTATGCCGGACTCGGCAGCAAGATCACTTTGGTCGAGGCGCTCGACAGCATTCTCGCCGGAGCCGATGCCGACCTTGCGCGTCCCGTCGTGGCCACCGCGAAAAAGCTGTTCAAGGAAATCCGCCTCAAGGCGCGCGTGACGAAAATGTCCACCGTCGGCAAGCAGATCAAAGTTGAATCCGAATACAACGGCGAGAAACTCTCCGAACTTTACGACCGCGTGCTCGTGGCCGTCGGCCGCGTGCCGAACAGCGCCGACCTCGGCCTCGAAAACACGAAGGTCGAGCTGGACGAAAAAGGTTTCGTCAAGGTCAACCATCATCAGCAGACCGACGACCCCGGCATTTACGCCATCGGCGACATCGCGGGCGGCATTCTGCTCGCGCACAAGGCGCACAAGGAAGCGCGCATCGCCGTCGAGAACATCAATGGCGAAGACGTCGTGTTTGAAAATATCATCATTCCTGCCGTCGTCTTCACCGACCCGGAAATCGCCTGGTGCGGTTTGACCGAGGCCGAGGCGAAAGAGAAGGGCGTCAAATACGAGGTCGCCAAATTTCCGTGGTCCGCTTCTGGCCGCGCGTTGTCGTTCGACCGCACGGACGGCGTGACGAAGATGTTGATTGATCCCGACACCAACCGTTTGATTGGCGTGGGCATCTGCGGGTCGGGCGCGGGCGAACTCATCGCCGAGGCCACGCTGGCGATGGAGATGGGCGCGACCGCCGAGGACATCGCCTTGACCGTGCATCCGCATCCGACGCTCTCCGAGACGGTGATGGAATGTGCCGAAGTCTTTTTCGGCCACGCCACGCATACGTTCACCAAGAAGAAACCGGTGGAGTAAAAATCCTCCTCGTCCTTCGTTCTCGTCCTCGAAATAAAGACCGAGGACGAGGACGAACAAATTCCTTTACGAAACACCAACGGCGCAGGTGAAAGTCTGCGCCGTTTTGGTTTCAAGCCAAGGCGGAATAGTTACGCAAAGAAGCGGTGCAGCCTATCCTCATATTAGGCGTTTCGGTCAATAGTGAACCATCCCTTCCGTCACACGATAAGGCTCCTCCGTGCCCAATGGAAATGTGCGGGGGAGATTTATCTTGGCGGTCGGCGCCTTGTAGCGGGCGGGAAAACCTGCACCAGCTCGGAAGTAGGAAAACTCTCCCTCGCTGCCGACATAATACGCTGGTCCCGTAAAGGGTTTGAGTGCTGCCATCCACAGGTCGTAAGGATGCTCCTGTGCTCCGCGAACGTAGGCAAGCGAAAAGCAATACCTGTGAACGGCGAAGACAACGAGAACCACTGCTGCGAGTCCGCAAAGGAAATGAGGCACGACACGCCGTCGAATAGCAAAACGAACGATACCAGTAACGGAGCCGATCAAAAAGACTACCAAGCCAAGACAGCAAAGCACCATACCGATACGACCGGCACCGGACACCGCCATAGCAAAACCAAGTGGAACCAGCAACACTCCTGCAACGGTGAGGACGAGTGGCCAACATTTTCTCATACACGGAACAACGCCGAACGTAGAAAGCTGAGCCACCGCCGACCCGCGACGTGAACCGCGAAGGCGGAACTGAAAGGGCAACGGCGGTTGGCTCCGACGACTGGTTAGGCATCATCATCGAGTCAACGTCATTGTGCGTCCCTCTGTCTCGTAGGCGAACTGGTGATCATCCACGTGGATAATCTTGCTGCTGTCAACACTACCCACAGGCGACCCGGCTCGGTGACTTCCTGTGCCTTGTGCATTTGTGATGGTCATAACTAATGCTTGGTCTTTGACCAACCAAGTGCCTTGATATGTAACCAGCGCATTGCTGTGGCCAATACTTGTAGAAAAGCTGCCGTCAGGCGAAATGGTCTGACTGAAAAGTTCTCCATGTGTCCAAGTGCCAGAAATCTGCCGAGCAAGCTTGGCGTCACTTGGATGCTTGAAATGCTGCCAGAGCAACAAGCTGGCGACTAGAAGCGCGACAACGAATCCAATAATGGCAAACTTTTTCATAAGCGTGTGAATGAGGCCTAACGTAGAAAGCTGAGCCACCGCCGACTCACGACGTGAACCGCGATAGCGGAAC
>DMQW01000245.1:3717-4194 GCA_003455565.1 Limisphaerales bacterium | reverse complement strand
GCTCCGGCGACTTGTTAGGCCGAGTCACGCTACGGACTTTCAATAGCCTCACGGACAAAAGGCAGATCAATGGAACGACAGGTGACTATGGCTTGATTGGTGTCCATATAGTATAACCAAAATTTAACTCCATGAAGATGTGTGGTTAGGCGGTGCTGCACCTCACGGTATATCGCCTTAGCGCTCACACTCGCTGCAGGCAGGTTGGTTATTATGATGGCCGTTTTGGTCAGGTAACCTGATCTGAGAAGTGCCTCCAGTGGGTCATCGTCTGTTGCAGCATCGCCTGTTTTTTGGTCCATGGCTGCTAGCATCTGTCGAAATCTCTGCTCATCAGTCGTAATGTTCCTATGGTGTCGAAACACCAGAGCGGCAATCGCCACAAGCAAGCACGCTGTGATGATAAGTAGAGTAGCGCGTAATTTTGTTTTCATGATCGAAGCTAGGCCTAACATAGAAAGCTGAGCCACCGCCGAC
>DMQW01000245.1:0-3406 GCA_003455565.1 Limisphaerales bacterium | reverse complement strand
GTGAACCGCGACAGCGGAACGGCAAGCTCCAACGGAGGTTGGCTCCGGCGACTTGTTAGGCGTCATTGTTTGGCTCCCTCCAACAAAGTTGTGGTGCTCACGGTGTCGTTCTCGTATGCCGTAAAGATGTGCCGTTGCCCTTTGACATCATAAACAATCACCAGCGCCTTATGATAGCCAACAAACGGGTCAGCCTGCAAAAAACTGGGCTGCACTTGAAAACCTGAATCCAGGCGGATCAAATCTCTGACTCGGTAGGAAACATCTGCAAAATTTGTGTATTCTCCATACACTGCCGAGACAATCTGCACCTGACTCCCCTGATTCCCCTGACTCCCGCTCTTGGAACAGCCAGTGAATAGCAATGCAGCTAGTGCTGCAACGATTGATAATATGCGATACGTCATAAAATGTGAACGACGCCTAACAGTTCTTTGGTTGAAATTTCACGGTCTATCCGGTTTCACGGTTTCGACCTTAAACCTTCCGTTTCCCTTTGCCAATGACTTTATTCATTCGCGGTTCGCCGTGGCCTTTTTACCGGCTGCCATTTTCAGCGGCCCGAAATTGCCTTCTTCGCAGCAGGCCACAAAATCTTCCGTGACGGTTTTCAATTCCTCCCAGCGCGCGCGGATTTGTTTGGCTCTGGTAGCTGACGAAATCAGGTTGTCCAAGTTATTTCAGAAATTCAATGAATGATTTTTCGTGACGGCGGTCTATGGTTGGAATTAGCTTGAGCGGGCAGCAGACAACTGGATTATGAAAATCAGAACGTCCGGGCGGAAACTTTAAGGCGCGATGAAAACTTCGCACGCCAAGGCACTCCAGTCATTCGCACGCGACCTGCAATGGCTGCTGGCGTTGCGGCTGGGCGTGCAGATGGCGACGGGGTGGTTCTTCGTCTGGGGCGTGGCGGTTCTCGCCTTGAGAATTTTCGGGACGCAAAACACTTTCTGGCTCGCGCTCGGCTTGTTCGGCGTCGCTCCGCTGGCGTGGCTGGCCGCGTGGCGCGCAAAACAACAACGCGCCACCTTCGCCAAAATCCGTGCGAGTTACGACCGCTTGAATGCGTGCGGCGGGGTCATCATGTCGGAGGAAGCGGCGGACATGGGCGCGTGGCTGGCGCAATTGCCGGCGGCCGTCGTGCCGAAGTTCCGCTGGCATAGTGGGCGCGCGATGCTGTTGCTGTGCGTGTCGGCGCTGTTCGTGGCGACGGCGTTGCTGCTGCCGGAGCGGCTGACGCAACTGGGGAAAAATCATTCGCTGGAGATCGGGCAGATCGTCGAGCAGTTGCAGGCGGAGGTGAAGATGCTCGCGCAGGAAAAAATTGTGCCGGACAAAAAGGCGGATGATTTGCAGAAGCAGTTGTCGCAGCTTCAAAAAGATTCCTCCAGCTACGACCCGAATAAAACCTGGGAAGCGCTGGATCACATCAAACAATCCAATTCCGACGCGGCGAAACAGGCGGCGGAAGAGGCTTTGAAGAAAACTGAATCGTTGACGGAGGCGGAAACTTTGGCGAAAGCGATGCAGCAGGCGGCGGAGTCCGGCATGGATCAGGCCACGGCTTCGCAGGCGGCGCAGGATCTGGCTTCGATGTTGAACACGGCGAAATTGGAGGAAGGAATTATGAACGGCAAAATTCCGCCGGAACTTCTGGCCGGCCTCAATGGTTTGAACAAGGAGCAGATGGAGAAATTGGTGAAGGCGCTGGAGCTGAATAAAAATTCCTTGAGCCTGACCATGAGCAATCTCGCCAAGCTCAAGCTGATTGATCCGGCCACGCTGTCGAAATGCCAGAACGCCGGTCAATGCAACAACCCCGGCGCGCTGGCGGATTATCTGTCGCACTGCAAAGGTGGCAATTGCGAGATGCTGTTTTCGTGGCTGCGAAAAACGTGCAAGGGCGGGCCGGGCGGCGGTGGGCCGGAAGCGGACATGACGTGGGACAACGACACGTCGGAGAAAGACACGAAATTTCAGGAACACGCGCTGCCACCAGCGTCTAACCTTTCCGACGCGCAACTCGTCGGTGTGAGCAAGGGCGCACCGGAATTGGCTGCCAATGACGTTGCCGCCCGGCACGGTGCGTTGGACAACGCGGTGGCGAGCGGCGGCTCGGCGCATTCGCAGGTCATTTTGCCGGAGCATCGGCAGGTGGTTCAGAAGTTTTTCAAGCGCGAGGAGAAATAAAAGGGATGAATGGATTTTTGGATAGTTGGATAAATGGATGGAAAACACCCGACGCGCTCGGTGAATCCATTTATCCAGCTATCCACCAATCCAGTTATCCACCAATCCGCACCGAACTTTGATTTTATGGCCGACACTATCCTGAAACCCGACGAACTCGCCCCTGCTGCCGAGCTGGCGCGCAAAGCCTTGGAGCAGCTCGACCGTATTTTGCTCGGTCGCAAGGAGCTTCACCGCCTTGTGCTCACCGGCATTCTGTCGCGCGGCCACGTTTTGCTCGAAGGCTTGCCCGGCCTTGGCAAGACTGCGCTTGTCAAAACCATCGGCCAGATTCTCAAGCTCGATTTCAAGCGCATCCAGTTCACGCCCGACCTGATGCCCGGCGACGTTCTCGGCACGCACATCTTGCAGGAAACCAGTTCCGGCAAACGCGAATTGCTTTTCCAGCCCGGCCCGGTGTTCACGAACATTCTGCTCGCGGACGAAATCAACCGCGCCTCGCCAAAGACGCAATCGGCGATGCTGGAAACGATGCAGGAAAATTCCGTGACGCTCCTCGGCACGACGCGCGCGTTGCCGCAACCATTCTTTGTTTTGGCGAGCCAGAATCCGATTGAACTTGAAGGAACGTATCCGCTGCCCGAGGCGCAACTGGATCGTTTTCTATTCCGCGTGATGTTCGACAGCGTGGATGCGGACGTTTTGGATCAAATTATTTCCGAGCGTCGTCGCGGCGAACTGCCCGCGCCGACGTGGCAGATGGAGCGCGACCAGTTGGAAACGCTTTTTCAGACGATGGGGAAAATTTATCTGCCGCGTCCGGTTTCGCGCTACATCGCGCGGCTGGTTTCGGCGACGCATCCCGGCGGCGCGGAAGCGACCGAGCCGGTGAACCGCTACGTCAGTTATGGCGCGTCGCCGCGGGCGGCGATTGCGATTGCCGAAGCTGCCCGTGGCAATGCGCTCGTCGCCGGACGGCCGAGCGTCGGCTTCGAGGACGTGAAAGTCGTCGCGCAGCCGGTGTTGAACCATCGTTTGATTTTGAATTATCAGGCGCGCTTCGACCGCATGACGCCGTCGAAGCTCGTCACGGAATTACTCGGCCAGCTTGACGTGACGGGATTGAACCTGCCCAAGGACGTGGAACTGGCGAACGCTTGAAAAAATGGAAATGAAAAAGGGCTGCTTGAAACATCCAACCTCGAACATCCAA
>DMQW01000174.1:417-3105 GCA_003455565.1 Limisphaerales bacterium | reverse complement strand
CTTGTGTATTCGAAACTTGAAACTTGAAACCTGAAACCTGAAACTCTGGCGATGTCGCTGCCCGCCGATTATCACATGCACACGCCGCTCTGCCGCCACGCGAGCGGCGAGCCGGTGGATTACGCGCGCCGCGCCGTTGAACTCGGCCTGACGGAAATCGGTTTCTCCGATCACTCGCCGATGCGCCGCGATGATTTCGACAACTGGCGGATGCGTGCCGACCAGCTTGATGAATATGTCGCCAAAGTCCGGCTCGCGCAAAAAACTTTTCCGCAACTCACCATCCGCCTCGCGCTGGAAGTGGATTACCTGCCCGGCCACGAAGATTGGATTCGCCAACTCGCCGCGCGGCATCCGTGGGATTATTTCATCGGCAGCGTGCATTACGTTTCCGAGTCGTGGGACATTGACAATCCCGCCAAGCTTTCCGAGTGGAAAAAACGCGACGCCTTCGAGGTCTGGCAGATTTATTTCGAGCGGCTCACGCTCGCGACGGAATCAAAATTGTTCGACATCATCGGCCACTCCGACCTGCCGAAAAAATTTGGCATCCGCCCGGCGCAGGACTGCACGCCGCTCTACAAAAATTTTCTCGCCGCCGCCGCGAAGGCCGGCTGCGCCATCGAACTTAACACCGCCGGGCTGCGGAAAGACTGCAAAGAAATTTATCCCAGCCGTGAAATCCTCCAGCTCGCGTTTGAAAACCATGTGCCGATCACGTTTGGCTCCGACGCCCACGCGCCGGAAGAAGTCGGCTTGAATTTCACCGAGGCCATCGCGCTCGCCCGCAGCGTCGGCTACGCCGAGACCTGCCGTTTTAACCAGCGGCAGCGCGAATCAGTCTGGCTTTGATTTATGACGGAAGCGCGTCCGAAAAATTATTTTGCGCTCATCTGCCTTGTCCTCGCACTGGGAACGACGGCGCTTTACTGGCCGATCACCAGTCATCCGTTCATCATTTTCGACGACGAGGAATACGTCACCGCCAACGCGCACGTCACGAGCGGATTAAGCTGGGAAAATTTTCGCTGGGCGTTCGAAGGCGCGCACGCGGCCAACTGGCATCCGCTCACCTGGCTTTCGCATCAATTGGATTGCACGCTCTTCGGGCTAAACGCGGGCGGCCACCACCTCGTCAACCTGCTCTTTCACGTCGCAAACACCTTGCTGCTGTTCGTTTTTTTGCGCGGCGCAACCGGCGCAGTCTGGCGCAGCGCGTTCGTCGCGGCGTTGTTCGCGTGGCATCCGCTCCATGTTGAATCCGTCGCGTGGGCATCGGAACGCAAGGACGTGTTGAGCACGTTTTTCTGGCTGCTCACGCTGATGGCTTACGTCCGCTACGCGCGAAACCGGAACTGGTTTGTTTATTCCGCTGCGCTGATTTTTTTCGCGCTCGGTTTGATGAGCAAACCGATGGTCGTCACGCTGCCGTTTGTTTTGCTGCTGCTGGATTTCTGGCCGCTCCGACGAATTTCAAATTGGGAATTTCAAATTTCAAATCCAGAAACCAGCGAAAGCGCACCGGCTCCCAGCCTTCAATCCTCAATCTACAGCCTGCTGCTGGAAAAAATCCCCTTCTTCCTCCTCGCCATCGGCGGCTGCGCGGCCACTCTTTTGGCGCAGAGTGGTGGCGGCGCGATTTCGCAGACGCCGTTGACGGAGCGGTTCGCCAACGCCGCGCTGGCCTATGCGCGTTATGTCGCGAAAACTTTCTGGCCCACCGACCTCGCCATTGTTTATCCGCATCCGCGCCATTGGTCGCTCGTGCTCGCGCTCGGCGCAACCGCGCTCCTGGCCGTCTGGACGATGCTGTGCGTGCGGAACTGGCGGCGCAGTCCGTTTCTCGCCTTCGGTTGGTTTTGGTTTCTCGGCACGCTCGTCCCGACCATCGGCCTCATCCAGGTCGGCGCGCAATCCATGGCGGACCGTTACACTTACATTCCGAGCATCGGATTTTTCATCGCGCTGGTCTGGGGCGCGGCGGAATTTTGCGCAACCAAGCCGCGCGGAAATGTCATTTACCTTATTTGCGCAGGTAGTGCGTTGATCGGTTGTCTGCTGACGGCTTCCATTCAAATTTCACTCTGGCGCAGCAGCACCGGCCTGTTTCTGCACGCGCTGGAGGTGACGCAGGATAATTACGTCGCGGCCAACACCCTCGGCAAGGCCTTCGAGAAAACCGGCAATCCGAAGGACAAAGCCCGCGCCAGGGTGCTTTACCGCGAGGCCGTGCGGCTGGAACCGCGCTATCCGCATGGTCAGTTCAATCTCGCGATGAGCCTACTGGAATTTGGCGAGACCGCCGAGGCGCTGCAACATCTGAAGGCCGCCGCCGATCTGGAGCCGCGCGACCCGGACATCCAGTTCGACCTTGGAATTTATTTCACGCAGCACGCCAGTTGGACGAACGCCGCGATTTGTTTCAGCAACAGTATCGCAATCCGCCCTGATTTTGCGCCCGCCCAGTGCAATTTCGCCGCCACCCTCGCCAACCTCGGCCGGTTTGCCGAGGCCGCGCCGCATTACCGTGAAGCCCTGCGGTTGAAACCGGATTTCACCGACGCGAAAAAACAATTGAACCGGCTGCTCACCGACCATCCCGAACTGCGGTGAAAGTTTCGGTGATGTCTTAATTCCGATGTGGTGGGTGCATCGCTGCCGCGATGCACGGCGGTGCGGCAGCACCGC
>DMQW01000174.1:0-129 GCA_003455565.1 Limisphaerales bacterium | reverse complement strand
GCGGCAGCACCGCCGCCACCAAACTAGGACTTCACCAAAGTTTCGCCAAGCTGGACACGCCGGTGCATTTTTGAAAAACTTCGCGCGCGTGAAACAAGCAATCGTCACTTTGGACATGGAAGGCGTGTT
>DMQW01000320.1 GCA_003455565.1 Limisphaerales bacterium | reverse complement strand
AGAAATCAAACCGACCGGCCTGGCATCGCTTGAAGTGAACATGATTGTGGTGGAAATTCTCGATGCGGCGCACAAGTCCGTGCAGACGGGAAAACAAATTAAACTTTGAAATGGCGGCATGAAACCCGCCGCAAAATTCGCCATCGTCCTCGTCACCGCGCCGGATTTGAAAATTGCACGCGCACTGGCCAAGGCTGCGTTGCAGGCAAAGCTCATCGCCTGCGCGAATTTGGTTCCGAAAATTGAATCGCATTACTGGTGGCAGGAAAAAATTGAATCCAGTGCGGAGGTTTTATTGATTTTAAAAACGCAGAAGTCCAGGCTGGCCGCGCTGGAAAAGCTGGTTCTCGCCCAACATCCTTACGACACGCCGGAGTTTCTGGTTTTGCCGTTGGTTGCAGGCAGCAAGAAGTATCTCGCCTGGCTGGCGGCAGTTTGTCCGTAGAATTTTATTGAACCGGCGGGGCGGGAGCGTAGATTCGCTCCATGCAGAACGTGAACAACTTCGCTGCATTGATGCTGCCCGCGCTGCCAGGTCTGGCGCTGGGCATCGGTTTCGTCATCCTCGGCTGGATGCTGGCGGGGCAGCGGCGGCGGCGGTTGCTGGAAAATGCTTCGCCGGCGCAGAATTTTTTCTCCTTCAAATCAGCGTGGCAACGGCCAGCGTGCTGGCTGGCCATCCGTTCCGTCTCGCCGGAAGCCGTCAAAAACGCGCTGGGTTTGAACCGCGCGGAACCGTGTTCGTGGGCGGAAGGTCTCGCGGGCGACCGCGAATTTTTCATCAGCCCGCGCGTCCACGGCTGGGTCATCGTCACGGGCCTCGGCCTGCCGCATCCGGGCGACGACGTGGACGCCTGTTTCCTTTTTCTCACGGCGTTGAGCCGCAAGCTCGGTCATGTGCAATTTTTTCATGCCGACCGAATTTTGCATCATCACGCCTGGGCGCGGCTGGATGACGGCACGGTGACGCGCGCCTACGCCTGGGCGGGCGAAACGGTCTGGAGCCAGGGCATCGAGACGTTGCCGGAGATCGAGGTGGGCGTGAAAACTTTTGCCTACGGCGACCACGCGGCGACGATTCTGGACGGGGAGACGAATTTTGAAAAAGTGCCGCTGCTCGCCGCGCGCTGGAGCCTCGACCCGGCGCAGGTGAAATTAAATTCGTTCCGGCAGTCCATTGGCCTCGCCGGCGAGTCGGCGTGGATTTGAAAAAAAATTATTGCGCGGCGGACGCGGTGGGCGCAGAGTTCAAACAACAAAAGGAAACCTATGTCATTCAACACCGAACTCGAACTGCAACTGGAACTGCAAAAATTCCCCAAGGCGATCAAACTCAAGGACGGCAAAAAAGCGACGCTCCGTCCCTTGCGCGCGGAGGATGAAAAGGAATTCCATCAGCTATTCCAAGGCATTCCCGAACGCGAACGGATGTTCATCAAGCATCGCGTGCAGGATCTCAAGGCTGTCTCTTATTGGTGCAAGAACATTGACTACGGCCGCAACCTGCCGCTGCTCGGCTTGATTGACGGAAAAATTGTCGGCGATGCGACCTTGCACCAGCAGCTCGGCGGCTGGAAGCGGCACATCGGGCGCGTGAGCGTGCTGGTGCATCCGGAATTTCGCGGTCGCGGCCTCGCCCGCGCGCTCATCACCGAAATCATGGACATCGCCCGCCGCGCCGGGCTGGAAAAAGTGGAGGCGGAATTCATCGGCGAACAAGCGGCGGCGGTGAAAATGTTTGCGATGCTCGGCTTCCGCCAGCTCGTGCGGCTGGATGATTACGTCAAGGACATGCAGGCCATCACGCACGATTATCTTTTGATGGGACTGGATTTGAAGACGGACGAGGAATACGCGGGCGTTGGCGGATGAAATCTTTTTATTCGCAAATCCAAATCGAAGTTGTAAATTAACGGCCATGAGCGTGGAACAAATTGAAAAGACCCTGCTGCAACTGCCGAGCGAGGAACGCCGCCGGTTCGCGGACTGGTTTTGCGAGCACGAAAGCGAAATTCTCCATCCGCAGGATGAAGACTACATTCATCCGTCCGTAAAGGCGGAGATTCTTCGCCGACGCGATGAGACCATCGCCCATCCTGAATTGCTTGAACCATGGGACGGCCTGAAAAAAGTCCGCGAACGCCTGAATGAAATTCGCCGTCAAAAAGCGCCGGTTCGCTGACGACGACGCCTTGGTCGCGGCGGCTTGGTATGACGAACAACTGCCGGGATTGGGCGGTGACTTTCTGGATGAAGCGGAGGCCGCGATTTCATCACTGGCTCAAAACGCCTTGCTTCACTCCATCCGGTTTGCCGATGTCCGCTGCCTCCGTCTGCGCCGGTTCAAGGGTTACGGCGTGTATTATTTGATCATGGGAAATGAAGTCTGGGTGCTGGCCGTCCTGCACGGCGCGCGCGAAGTCGAGAAACTTGTTTTGGGAAGAAAAACCAACGGCTAAAATCATTCTTCATTTCCCCATGCCTCCTGAAGTTTGTCCGAACTGCGGCGCACTGGTGCCGCGCAAGGCGAAGGCCTGTCCCGGATGTGGTTCTGACGAGCGCACGGGCTGGTCGGAATCCGCTTACGCCAGCAACCTCGGCCTGCCGGACGAGAACTTTGATTACGGCGAATTTGTGAAGGAGGAGTTCCACCCCGGTTCTGTAAAACCACGCGGCATTCACTGGCTCTGGTGGTTCACCGCCCTGCTGCTTGTTCTGTTATTTCTGTTTTTCTGCCTGCACTAAAAACAAAAAAATGTTCCTGTGGGGTTCCGCAGGAGGCATCTATTGAAGTGTTGAAAGAGTGAGTTGGCTGCGGCTTGGAATCCGAGGTTAATGCATGAACGTGAATTTCTTTTGGGCAACGGAAAAAGCCGCCCCGGTTTCCCGCAGCGGCTTGGTTGTCATTCCCGCCAATTTGTTTTACTGCACCACGGCGCGGAAAATCGTGTCAATACTCAGGACCGACCCCTTTACGTCGAGCAGGTAGCCGACGGCGAGTTTGGCGTTGAAGCAACGGCCGATTTTTTGCGAACGGGCTTGACGCGGGATTGGTGGTTTGACCTGATCCACTTGTGCCGCGAAAAAAATATGCCGGTGACGCCAGTGAACCAAGCAGCACAAAATTATTATGAAATACGTTATCACTCCATTGAACGGAGGGCAGGAAATGAACTGCCAGGTTAAGCTCGAAAGCACCCTGTCCAAAGCCGTTAAAAAGGCAATTGGCATCGCCGCCGCGCTGCAAGCGCAGCTTGACGGAAACTCCATTACATGCCGCGTCCGTAAAGCTGGCCGGGGCTGGGAAATAACGGACGAGAACGGACCGAGCATCATTGTGACGCCAGTTGGCAAAGTGCTCGACGAATCCACCGGCAAACCCGCCAAACTGTGAACGCACTGGAAGATTGAAACCAGCGAGAACAACCAAGCGACAAAGCAACGTGCCAAAAGATGCGGTGTTGCTGATTCCCGAACCGGAGCAGGCAGGGTCGCCACCGGCGCATGGCGTCAAACCCGGCTACTACAACTCCAAACAAATGTTGCAACTTCTCGACCTCCACAAAGACGATGCGGATGCCATCCATTTCATTGCGGACAATCCCAAAGGGATTGAATCATTCAGCCCGGCGTTGCCACGACGAAGGAGTGACTACGCCGGGTGACGAAATGATATGACATCAACCCTGAAAGGGTTGCATCAATCCCACACATACCGTTCATCAAATTCGACCGCGTAGCGTTTTAAGAATTCCCGAAACTCGTCTTGAAACGAAACTTTCCGATGATGTTCCGCCTGCCCGGCGATGTAATTCCGCACCGTCTCCACTTGTGAAAAACCGATGGAGAAAATGCCGTAACCATTTTGCCACGCGAAATCGTGCAGGTCGGGGCTTTTGGTTTTCACCCACAGCGACGAACTACGCTTGACCTCCTTGACCATGTCCGCTGCTTCGCAGATGCGCGATAGCGTCGAGAGAATGTGAACATGGTCTTCCACGCCGCCGATGATGATGGGCTGGCAATCGAGATTGGTCAGGATGCCGCCGAGGTAGCGGTGCAATTCTTCGCGCAGCGGTTTGTCGCGGAGGAGCGGACGCCGGTCTTTGGTTGAAAAAACCGTATGCACCAGAATCTTGGCGAGCGATTGCGGCATGACTTGATGATGTCCGAACCCGGTGGATGATTCAACCCTTTCAGGGTTGATGAATTTATTTTCCGTTCACCCAGGGTAGCTCGTTCCTCGCAACCCTGAGCTGGATGATTTAATCCCGTTGGGATTTTCACGGCAGACGCCAGACGCCGCTGCCGATGTGAAGCAACAATCCGGCATCGCGCAAGACTTGCAACTGCTGGCGGATTTTGTCGCCGATGTGGCGATTAACGGTTGCTCGGCGATTGAATTTGCCAATTCTCTCGATGTTGATTGAAAGTGAAACCACTCTGATAAAACGCGGCAACATCTGGATAGCGGAAAAAATGAAATCGTTTGGCGTGTTGCCTAAACGGAGTGTCTCTCAAATAACGAGTGAATAGTTCGGCCTCTTCATCACCTGGACCGATTACATATAATTCAGTGTTGAATCGTTCTGGAATTTTTAACAGACGAAGCAATCCATCTTTTACTTTCGTGCTGTGTTCGACTTCAAACGCATATCGCGGATAAAGTCCTACTGAATCTTCAGCCATCCACATCACGTCAGTGGTTCGCATTTTCTCCAGAGGTAAAGCGAGCATTTCATCCGTATCTCTCACGGTTGCGAATTTGGCCAGCGAATCGCCACGAAACCGGCGGATTTTTTTATCAGTGGCATTCGTGAATGTTTCATATCCACAGAGTCGTCCAAGTTCCAAAAGCAATCCTTGTTGCTCGCCATGTGGGTCTTCTTTTCCAACAGGCAAAGCAGAAGGAGTTGGCAATTCAACCAAGCGATAGCAGGCTTCACCTTTTGCTGACTTGAACGGTTCAAAGATGTTGTATTGACGAACCACTCTGCGAACTGTCGCATTCCAAGTTGCAGTCTGCGGACGATGAGGATGCGTCTTTAATGCTTTTGTGATTTCTTGAAGCGACGCTTCGCCGCCACGTGCAAGAAGAGCTTCCTTAACCAATTCTTTCCAAGTGTAGGTTTGCGCCATGATTCGAATCATTAACAAGATTCGACTCTTGCTTCAACTTGATTTCACGCGAAAGATTTCCGTCTCACACCTGACAACATGCGTCGTCTCGCGTTTCTTTCCGTTCGGCGTTTTTGCCCACGCTTCCTGCAAATTCACAGCTACCGTCGTGTGAACGATTGCGCCGCGCTCCACTTGGGCGCAGGAAAGAAACACAAAGTCGCATTTGTGATAAATGCGTTCGGTCGGCAGTTCCGGTTTGTCGTCCACACGTGATCCATTGATCGTTTCAGAAAAGAGATCAAGATCATTTGGTAAAAAGATCGTCACGTCGAAACACACACTGAATTCGCGCAGCCAGATTTCAATGATTTCCCGGTTGGCACGTTTGGCCGCCAGCGTGAAATGGGAGAAGTCCAATTCAATCCCGATGCAGCCGCGCTTGAGCCGGACGCAAGCCACGGCAGTCGTGCCGCCGCCCAAAAACGGGTCAAGCACCATGTCGCCGGGTTGGGTGGACGCCAAGAGGCAGCGCTCAATCAGCGCCACCGGCTTTTGCGTGGGATGTTTGCCAAATTCCTTTTCCGCGCTGTTCGGAGCGGTCATCGTCCAGATGGTGTCAAGGTGGGGCGCGTCAGTCCCCTGCGCGCCGTCGGACGATTTACCACCTTCATCGGCGCGCACGGAGTGACGCGCCCTACCGTCAAATTCTTCGCGTCGCCAGACGGTTTTCATCTGCTTGCCCGTGACCTTCCGCATTTCCTGATAGTTGAAAACGTGCTTGGACTTTTCGCTTTTGGCCGCCCACAAAACGGTTTCCGTGGAATGCGTGAAATAGCGGCAGGAAAGATTCGGCGGCGGATTGGGTTTTTCCCACGCGATGTCGTTGAGGATTTTGAAACCAAGCTGCTGCAGCGCATAGCCGATGCTGAAAATGACGTGGTGCGTGCCGGTAATCCAAATCGTGCCGTTGGGTTTCAAAACTTTCTGGCAGCGCTTGAGCCATTCGAGATTGAACTCGTGGTTCAGTTCCGCGCCGCGCGATTTGTCCCAGTCGCCTTTGTCCACCTTCACCATTTTTCCGGCGTGGCAACTGATGCCGCCGTTGGAGAGGAAATACGGCGGGTCGGCAAAGATGGCGTCAAAGCGGCCTTCGGGATATTTGGCGGCAATGGCGTCGAGCAATTCGAGTGAGTTGCCTTGATACAACCACAGTTTGCGGGTGTCGTCGTGGAACGTCAGAACCGGGGCGCGTTTCTCGTCGCGTCGTTCAACGGCAATCGTCCCGTCTTCGCGGAGTGCGAAATGCGCGAGAATTATCGGCTCGGCATGGACAAAATCGTCGCCTTTAATTTCAGGCGTCTTCTGGCGGTAAAGCGGCTTCGGTTTGCGTGGCGTTTTGGTCTTGGACACGCAAGATCAATTGATCAAAAGGGTATGGCTGATCAAGATTATTCACGAGCGAGTTGTCTGGCGGTCAAACGGACAAGGCAAATCCCGACGAACCGGAAAGGGGCCAGTCCTTAGTATTGACACACGTTCAAGTTCGTTTTGGTTATTTACTCCGGTTCTTTTCGTTAAATTCTCACCCCACCACCGGAATGCTGACGACATCGCTCCATTGACCGACGCGGCGCAAATTAGGTGGTTTATTTTCATTTCGCCGGGGGTGTGGGTTGCGGCGGAGTTGGCGGCGCGGGCGGGGTGTGGTTGTCCGGTGGGAAGGTGTTCAATCGGAATTCATCGCGCTCGGCGGCGTTGGCGGGATTGATGGCCGGGAATTCCAAGTCGGCGGCGTTTGGACAATGGATCGTTTGAATGTTCATGGTTGTGGTTTTTGTTTGGACGGTTCTTCACGCAGCGCATAGGCGGTTTCTGATTCACGCGGCGCGGGTGAAACCACGCTCCAGCCCTGGGCTTTCAATTGTTCGGTCTGCGCCCGCATTCGCCGGAAAATTTCTTTCACGTCATAACCACATTCGCGGGCGATTTCTTCCCGGACGCGGTGGATTTCAGAGAGGATTTCGTTTTCTTTCATGGTTCAAGTATCCATCAAATCGTTCGGCGTGCAAATGATGGGGCAGGTGTAACCCTGTCGTTCGCAGAGCCTCTCAATCTGCCGGATGATGGCAACATTGTGGATGTGTTTGCAATTCCAAGTGAGCAGATAATCCATCGCGTGGACGGTGGCCAGGGCAATATGCGAGGCGTCCAACGCGGCGGCCGGCGGCAACAGCCGGGCGGCGAGGATTTGTCCGGCGAGTTCGGTGGCGGATTGCGGCTCCGACAGCATCGGAATTCCCTCCACCAAGGCCAGCCGCGCGGCCGCTGCCTGCGCATCACCGCGTTGCACTTCTGCGCGCACGAACTCGGAAATGAAGAGCTCATAATTTTGCCGCCGTGCTTCCCACCATTCCTGCGTGGTTTCCTGATCCGCCGCGAGCCGCAAGTCCCGGCTGCGCCGCGCCACCAGATAGCTGGGGATGGTGGTTTCGAGATAGATCCGGGGTTTCATGCGCGTGCCTGATGGTTATGGCCGAAATCGTTCTACGCCGATTCCCAAGCTTGGCAAGCTGTTTTTCGTTAAATAAAAAAGCCGGGATTTTACTCCCGGCTTTCGCAAGGAGGATTTTTACGGATTCAACGGTCGGTCCAAGGGCAGATCGAATTTGCGTCTCATGCCGGCGTTGAGCAATACGGTCTGTTATTAGCAAAGTGCCACTCACGGCACGACGATAGTCACCGTATCGTTGGGCACGGGCTGTCCCGCGTCGTTAGCGGCACTGGTTTATTTTCATTTCGTTGGCGGTGTGGGTTGCGGCGGAGTTGGCGGCGCGGGCGGGGTGTGGTTGTCCGGCGGGAAGGTGTTCAATCGGAATTCATCGCGCTCGGCGGCGTTGGCGGGATTGATGGCCGGGAATTCCAAGTCGGCGGCGTTTTGGATGGTCAAGATGTGTTCGTAGAGGTCGGCGGCGTCGGTGTCCTTCACCGTGGTCGCTTTTTTGGCGTCGCTCTGGCCGGATTGCTGGGTCTGGGTGCTGGCGGGAAAGGTTCCGCGCACGGTCGTAAAGGCCGTGGTCTCGGCATCCGTCCAGCCTTTGAGCTTCAGCGCGGCCAGGTTCGCGGCGGTTTTGATGGAAGCGAGAATGATGTCGGCGCGGCCCAGCACGGAGCCGAGGTCGTTTTTTTGTTGGGTGCCAGCGCCAATCTGAAATTCCTGATGCAGCTTCACGATCTGGCCGCCGGGAAAGGCCAGCTTGGCGGTCTTGCGCGCCTGGTTCATGTAATGCAGCAGCGTGTCCAAGTTGGCTTTTTGCGCCATGGTGAGGTTGCCGGTTTCGCCCTTTTTAATCTTCTGGCCGCTGACGTCGTCGGGGATTTTTGCGAGCAAGGCGGCGGTGTCGGTGAGATAGCTGGCGGGCAGCCGGGCGGCGACGGCCGGATATTTCTGGCCGGCGGCAACAATGAGGCTGCCGTTGTAAGTGAGGGTGGTGATGGGGAAGTGCAGATGGTGCATTTTTAGTTGAGAGTTGAGAGTTGAGAGTTGAGAGAAATCAACTGTCCGAACTGGCACCGGGTTTGGCCGGCGATTCAGATTTGGCGGCGGCAGGTTCCTGGGGCTGGCGAACCGCGTGGTGGGATTGCCCGGTTCTGATTTGCGCGAATTCGGGGCTTTGGGCGCCAAAATAACCGCGCATTCCGCTGCGGGCGCGGGTATTCAGCACTACCAGTTTGGGCGCCAGCTTGTCCCGTTCTTTCCGCATTTTGGTCAATTCACGGTTCCGGGCGTCAATCTTTTCCAAAAGGCCGGTGTATGCCGCGCCCAACTTCTCATAGTCCTCGAATTGGGTGTCCCGCATCCGGAACTCGCGGTTGGCCTGCCATATTTTTAGGATGGCACGCGTCAGCCCGTTGATTTCATGGCGGGCGTATTTCGCATATTTTTCCGAAAGGTCAATTTTGGTCTTTTTCATGGATGGTATTTTATTTTAGCTGCAAACTGCTCTGGAGCAGAAGATTAGAAATCAGACGCGACGCGCGGCCAGGCGGAGGAGCGGTTTTTGAAAACGGAGGAGGGCGATGCCCTTCCGAGGAGCGGCTGGTGATGCCGGAGGAGCGGTCGGTTCCGACCGAGGAGCGGGTTTTCAAAGTCGAGGAGCCAATGCCCAAGCCGGAGCGGGAGCCTGCCCATTTCGAGGAGCCTCGGTCACGCCGGGAGGAGCCGCAGATCGAACCGGAGGCGCGGCTGACATGAAGCGAGGAGCGATTGGCGAAAATGGAGCGGCGACGGATGATGCTGGCGGAGCGTGATTCAAACTTGCGGCACCGGCTGACGGATTGAGGCAACAGAAAATCACTTGCGGGAAAAGCAGCAAAACTATAGCTAACTAGCATAACATT
>DMQW01000424.1:7596-7871 GCA_003455565.1 Limisphaerales bacterium | reverse complement strand
GGAATTTTGGATTTCAGGCGGCGCACCTGTGTTTCCACGCGGTCGGCGGTTCCGCAAGGCCGGGCATAAACGCTGAACTGCACCATGAAGTAACCATCCTTGATTAAATCTTTGCGGAAGTTGGTGGCGTCGCGGCGTTCCTCCGGCGAGCCAACGGGGAGGTCAAAAAATACAAGCACCCAGGCCATACGATATTTGCTGCATACCGGGTCGCGTCCGGCGCGTCCGCGTGAGCGGCGGCGGGGCGGGGGATCAGCAGCGGGTGAGGGTTGAAG
>DMQW01000424.1:6686-7464 GCA_003455565.1 Limisphaerales bacterium | reverse complement strand
GGTTTAATTGAAGCGAAGATTTTTCCCACGCTTTGCCTGCCGGGTCAGACTTTTCGTATCTGGAACGGCGCGGGCGTTCATCGGGCAGCAATTCATCCTCGTCGGGTAAATTGTTGGGTTCATCACTCATGGCAGCATCGGAATTTTTAGCAGCGAGGGTGTGTGGGACATCGCGGCATCGGCAAAACTTCGGACGTAAACGTCAATCGCATTGAGCAGCCGCATTTTGTTCCGATTCATGGGAACTTCCAGTTGCAACACGCTCACGGCTTGTCGCATCCATTCTTGCATTGGACGTTTGCCGCCTTGAAGAAATACTTTCAACTCCCGGTCAATCCACGGGCGCAGGGGTTCCATCACATCATCCGCCAGCGCAAAACTTCCGGCTTTGGCGGTGTGCGCGATGCCGATGGCGGCGATGAATCCGTGCGCGGCGAGTGAGCGCAAAACTGCCGTCCGCAAAATGGCGTAGCCGTAATCCAGCATTCCATTCACGCCTTCGCGCGTGCCGGGAACGCGATTTTTTTCTTCCGTCTGCTGCCATTCACTCAAACGCGGTAAAAGATGTTTCCAATAATGCCGCGCCGCACGGGATTCGGAAGCCTCCGGTGAATCAGAAAGAAACGCGGCGCGCTTGGAAGCCGTGAGGGTGGCGAGAGAAATTTTCTGGGGAGCACGCGCGCCTCGCGCGTCGTTGTCTGCGCCCTCGCGGACAACATTCGGGACGGGGGATTCCGACGACGGGGCGTCGTCGGGGACACGCGAGGCGCGTGTGCTC
>DMQW01000424.1:0-6487 GCA_003455565.1 Limisphaerales bacterium | reverse complement strand
GGCGTCAAACAGGACACGCGAGGCGCGTGTGCTCCCCTGTTCACATCGCTCCGCGATGGTGGTTAATAATGTATGCGCCCGTTTCAAGTGCGCGAGATTGGCGGCCTGGTTGCGGACTTTGGCGGTGATGATCTGCCGCCACATGGCGGTTTTCCATTCCGGCGTCCATTCAATCTGGCGGCGGAGCAATTCCGTGTTCGTGGCGCGATAATAGGGCAGGGTGATGGCGCACGGCTCAAACTTCTCATTGCAGATGAGCAGCAGGACATTCAACTCCGCCATGCGCCGGAGCGAACTGCTGGAAAATTCCGTGTCCCGCGCCGCGCAGACAATGACCGCAACATCCGCGAGCGGCACAGATTTATCGGTGCCGCTATCCAAGTCCGTGATGTGAAGCTGGTCAAGCTTGATGCGGACTTTAAGATTGTGGCTTAACAGATGGAGGATGTGGTAGCTCATAACCGAGAACTCGCATGAAATCTGCCCACATGGGTTGCAACCCTTTTTTCCCAAAGCCAAATGATACAATGGCATCTTCTTTATTGGCGACGTGATGGGGTAATAATTTTATCTGCATTTGCCCTGTTACCAACACGCGATATTTCCCCGGCGGCTGACCTGCAGAAAAAGCTTTTTTGGCTTCCACAACCATTCCACGCCTGATGACTACAACGGGCTTTGTGTTCTGTTTGATCGGTTTTTCGCAAACCAGTTTGTCTCCCTTCCAGTGAGGAATAAATACCGGCACGAATGACTTTTCATCTTCCGCCAAAAAGACCTGCACTTCTTTGAAGCCAGTTCGTTTGACATACGCATGAGTGCCGGGGCTGAACGGAACAACCGCTGTATCGTCTTTCACGGAAATCAGCCGGACATTGCGGATGGGAATTTTGATTTCTTTCGGCCAGTAAAACTCCGGACAATCATCTTGCCGCCATTTTTGGAAATGGGAGAAGCAGAGTTTACGCGTGAAGCTTTCCGGCACACAGTTTTTTGTCCGCTTCAATTCGCCTTCAATGTCCGGCGATTCATCGGCGTAGCGTTTCCACGCAGCGACACAATAATCAGCCAACCGCTCCGGCCAAATGTGGCCGAGATTTTTTGGCGTAAGTGATGTGAAAACTTCGCGCGCAACGTAGGTGTCTTTGGCTTTCTTGGCGTAAAGCGTCGTCGCGTAAGCCTGCTGATGATTGCTCCGCGAGACGTGATGCCGCACGACGACCTTTTCAATTTCCTTTTGCACCACCTCGTGCATCTGGCCTTCGTTCGGAAAAAGCGGATTGGCGGCTTTGCTCCTTTGCTTCTCGTCTTGCGTCCACCAGCCATGATGTCCGAATTGATCCGTCGCGCCATGTGTGCGGTGTGCCAACCACGGGAGCGTGCAACAAATCACCATTGCGTCGAGTGAGTGATGGCGCAGGTCGCCGCGATTTTTTTCAGTAAATTGTTTCTGTTCCTCGTCGGTCAATTCATCCCACCGTTTGCCCGGCGGGAGCGGATGTAAAATCTGGTTCAAGCCCCACGCTTTGCGTAGGCGGCTCGTGAGTTGGCCGTTGGTGACTTGAAAGCTCAACGCGGGGTTTTGCTTTTCTGGCGTCGGGTCGCGGCCTTCGTCATTCAGCCAGCCAAGTTGCACCAAAGATATGTGGCGAATGACCCGCGCGATATAAGCCGTGTGCTGCAGGTCGGATTTCTGCTCAATCAATTGCTCGGCCTCTGGGCTTAAAAAGATTTCCAGTTTGCGCCCGGTAAAACAGGTTTCCGCATTGGCTTTGATTCCTTCCCATTGCGACGTGCCGCCAAAAGCCGTCAGTGGAGTCCGGTCGCCTTTTAATTCACGATTACATTTAATGTGGGCGACGGTAAGGTTGTAAAATTCGTTGCAATCCACAATCGAACGCGGAACTAAATGCTCAATATCTGCGCCGTGACCCAAATCCGTGCGCTCGATGGTTTGCAAGCAGAACGGGCAGCGGCCTTTGGCTTCCTGCCAGAGCCGGTAGCGTTGGATGGCTTTGCGCGAAAAGGATTCGTTGTTTGAAGAAAGATTTTCACGCGCGTTTTCCCGTTCCTTGCGAAATTGTTCGTTGCGCTTATTCAATTCATTCTTCGCCTTCTGGCCGAGGGCAAGACTGCGCACAGCTTCGAGAACAATCATGTTCGGCTGGCCGTAGTCCTTAACTAATTGCGTCAAAATCCCACGGAACAAAGCCAAGCGATGTCGCACAACTGGATGTTTGATGTCCGCCAGATAACGGTTCAGAGCTTGTTCGGCATTTTCACCTTTGCGCCGCAAAATCGGCTGTGGCGGGTCAACTCTGCGACCTTCGCCGATTTCTTTGCGGATGAGTTCCAACGTAGGTGAAGAATACCGCGCCCGACCAGCGCCAGTTTCCGGCGCGAGTGGCTTCTGGTCTTCAATTAGCAAAAACTTTTCTTTGAACGGCTCGGCCAACTTTTTGAGCCTTGCTTCCGTGACCTTGCCTTTCTTATTCCATTCGTTGCGAAGATTTTCGATGAAGATGGGAAAGTCAGTTCGCGGATCGCGCTTCTGCCGCGTCTTGAAATCCAGCACGCGGAAATTCATCAAGGCCAATTCCCACTGTGCCAGCCCAAAGGCTTCCTTGTTTTTGCGGACGACATGCAGCGGGCGACCTTGCGTGTCCACCGGCTGCAAAGAATCCAAGGCCGGGCCGCGATTGTCAAAACGCGGCCAGCGCAAACCAAGCACGCCGGGATTGCGCGCCTCGGTCGCTTTGAAAAAGACATGGAAAGTTTCTCCGTTCTTTTCCTTCGACTGCGAATCTCCGTAAAGCAACCAGTCGGTTTTCTCTGCCAGTTGCGGGAAGTTTTTATCTTGGGCGGCAACGATGGCGAGAAATTCATCCCGCAATACTTCGCGCGGCCAGTAAATTTTGCGCGCCCAATTAGTTGTTGGACTATTGCCAACCCTGATTTTTTCTTCGGCAAGAAACTGGCAGGGATGTTTATCGCCGAGTTTCACTTTCATCTCTTTGACGGCTTCTTTGATTATGCCTTCGTCATCGTCCTTCTTTGGCTTGGCGGTTTCCTTCGCCGCCTTCTCAGCATTTGCCCACGGCACTTTGCTGTAACCGCGCCGCTTGAAAAGATGCGTTAGCGCGGCGTGAAGTTCTTCCGGCTTCAAAACTTCGCCATTGAGCGCACGGAGACGGAGCGAGATTGGATCGTCCAGCGCCGTTTCAGATTTTGGCAGACCGAGTTTGATCAATTCTTTGGCAAACCATTGCCGCCGGAATTTTTTACTACGAAGCGTGCGGCGTTGACGGCGCAGGTCGCGGCGTTTGCTCAAGTCGCTGCCTTCGCTGTCGCAAATCAGCACACCGACATATTTGAACTCGCTGCCTTGGCGCACGGCATAGCCAATGGAGCCGGTGCCGACATCGAAGCCAAAGACGAGGCCGGTGAGGAAGGAATCCTTGCTGGCAGGGGACTGGTTGGCATCTTTTAGAATGTAAGTTTTCATATCCATTTTTCCTGATGGCAGATTGTGGGGCGATGCTACGCCCGCATCCCGGCGGCGGCAAGCCTTTGAAAACAAAAAGGGCGTGCCCTTGCGGACGCGCCCGTGATGTTTCGGGTTTTTTACGGCACGACGATTTGCGCGGCGTCGCTGCGCTGGCTTTCACCGGCGGCGTTGACGGAACTGACGCAGATTTTCACCGTGGCCGCGTGCGGCAGGCCGGTGAGGGTCAGGTCGCTGTCCGTCGGGTTTCTAAATAAAGTCCGAAAAAATTTGAGACTCCTCACGTCGTCTCCTACAGATTTAAGCCATGGATTTTCCGCGTTTGGAACAGCCCCAAGCGGGTTATCCGCCGGAAGGTTCACTCGTAACGCAGCGATTCAATCGGGTCGAGGTTCGCCGCCTTCCACGCGGGGTAGGTTCCGAAAATAATTCCCACGACGGAACAGATTGCCAGTCCCATGACGACCCAGTCAACGGGAACGACCGGCGGCAATTTCAAAACCAGCGCCAGCACATTGCCGCCGAGGATTCCGAACACCACGCCGACTGCGCCACCGACTTCGCACAGCACCACCGCTTCCATGATGAATTGCACCATGATGTTCCGCTTCTTCGCGCCAATGGCGCGGCGGATGCCGATTTCGCGCGTCCGTTCCGTGACGGAAACCAGCATGATGTTCATGATGCCGATGCCGGCCGCGAGCAGCGCGATGGAACTGACCACCGCCATACCGATGCGCACCGTGCGCGTGAAAGAATTAAATTGTTCAATCATCGAATCGTTCGAGGAAATTTCAAAATCATCTTCCTTGCCCGGCGGCACTTTGCGGATGACGCGCATCACGCCGCGCACTTCTTCGAGTGTCGCGGCATAACTCGCCCGGTCGCGCGCCTGCACGAGGAGGTTCAAGCTGCGGCCCCAGTGGCCGTAACGGTTCAAGCCCGTCTTGAGCGGCACGACCGCAAAATTATCCTGATCGCCGCCGAGCGCGCTGCCTTTGGATTCCAGCACGCCGCTGACGGTGTAATTGATGCCGTCAACTTTCACCTGCTCGCCCACCGCCGAACTGTTCGGAAAAATATTCGTCGCCAGGCCGCTGCCCAGCACACAAACAGCGCGGGCGTTGTCCACATCGGCGTCGAAAAACAAACGTCCCTCGGCGAGGTTCCAGTTGTGCGCGGGAAAACTGCCGGGCGTTTCACCGTAAAGCCGCACCGTTGGCGCGCTGGTTTTGTAGCGCGTCTTGATTTCGCCCGACCAGAACATGGATTCCAGCCCGATGTTCAGCGGCAGTGTCGCGCGTTCCTGCAATTGTTTTCCCTGCGCCAGCGTGATGTCTTTGCGACGCCAGTATTTTTCCCAGTCGCCGCTGTTCCCGCCGAAAAACAGCCCCGGCCACTTGCGCACCATGAAGGTCTGGCTGCCGAGCGAACTCAACTTGCTTTCGATGTCGCTCTGCATCACGCGCATCGCCGTCATCACGACGATGATGGAAAACACGCCCACGAGGACGCCGAGCAGCGTCAGCGCCGAGCGCAACTTGTGCGCCGCGATGGCGCCGATGGCCATCGAGAAGCTCTCGCGGGCCTCGGCGAAGATGGAGCTGCGGTGGCGTTTCATTGGGGTGGGGCAATGGATTGCTGGATTATTGGATGAATGGATGAATAGATTGGTGCGGACTCGCGCGCAAACCATCCAATAATCCAATAATCCAGCAATCCATTCATCCAGTTGTTCAGGGCATCATTCATTTCGCAGCGCATCCACGGGGTTCATGCGCGCCGCGCGCCAGGCGGGGAAAAAACCGGAGAGCAGCCCGGTCAGCACCGCCACCAGCAGCGCGAGGCCGATGACGGTGGGCGACAGTTCTGCGGGCATCGCCTTTTGCATCAACCACGTCACCGGCCACGCGATGAGCAGGGCGATGACGCCGCCGATGAGGCAGATGCACGCCGCCTCGATGAGAAATTGCAGCAGGATGGTCCGCCGTTTCGCGCCGATGGCCTTGCGCACGCCGATTTCGCGCGTCCGTTCCGCGACGGAGACGAACATGATGTTCATGATGCCGATGCCGCCGACAAACAGCGACAGCCCCGTGATGAACAGGCCGATCGCCGCGATGGTGCCGGCCACCTTGTGAAACATTTCCAGAAACTGTTCCTGCTGGCCGACGGAAAAATTATCCGGCTCGCCCGGCGGCAGGTGGCGGAAGCGCCGGAGCACGGCGCGCAACTCTTCATTCGCATCGTCGAGCTGGCCGAGGTCTTGCACTTTGACCTGGATGGAGTAGTCGGGATTTTGCCGGAACGCATAGGTGAACTCCGCAAGCGGCACGATGATTTGATTGTCCGCTCCGCTGTCGCCGGCAAAGCCGCCATGTTTGGCGAGAACGCCGACCACTGCAAACGCGCGCTGGTTGATAAAAACATCCTGGCCGACGGGCTGCCCGTTTAGAAAAAGATTGGTGGCCACCTCGTAGCCGATGACGCACACGGGCCGTCCGCCGTCGCACTCGGCCTGCGAGATAAATCGTCCGTCCGTGAGGTTCAAGCCGCTGGTGAACTGATACTGGTCGGTCGTGCCGAGGATGGAAACATTGCTGGCGCTGCGGCGTCCGTATTTCACCGGCTCGGTCGTCTGCGCGATGGGCGCGACCGCCTGGGCCAGCCGCATCTTTTTTTCCAGTTCCTCGGCGTCGGCGAGGGTAATCTGGGGACGTTTTCTTTCCTCGAGCCATTGCTTCTCCGACATGATGAACCAACTGTTGCGCTCCACGAACAGCACATCCGTGCCGAAGGAGGAAATGCTTTCCACAAACGCGCGGTTAATGCCTTGGATGGCCGTGCCCATGAGCGTGACCGTGACGATGCCGATGACGATGCCCAGCGTGGTCAGCACCGAACGCAGCTTGTTCGCGCGGATGGCGCTCCATGAGATGCTCAAACCTTCGCGCAGTTCGGTGAAGAAGTTCATGCGGGAAG
>DMQW01000420.1:504-4445 GCA_003455565.1 Limisphaerales bacterium | reverse complement strand
CGAGAAACGCCAGCACCGGCACGGCCTGCGCGACGAGAAACGCGGGCTGCGTGACGAGCGGCGCGCCGGGTTGCGTGAGCGAGCCGAGCTTTTCCTTGATCGGCAAAATGTCCTGCGGTGTCTGGTTTTCCGGAGCGGCATTTTTGTTCGCCACGATCGCCGGCAGCGGCGTGGCTGCGGCGGCATTGACAACGAGCGGCACGGCAGCTTGTGCGAGCGTGTGATACCGCCCGTCGTCGGGATTGAAATAGGAGAAAGTGAACGGCGGCAGTTCGCGCACGTCGGCATTTTGCGGCGAGACGATTTGCTCGAAAATTTTTGTGCCTTCGAGTCCGAACTTGTCGGCGTTTTCAACCTTGGCGGTGGGTGGAAAAGTTTTGAAATCGTGCCACGCATTTTGGACAGGCAGCGTAATCGCGTCGAGCGCGCCGCGTCCGGAAATCTGCACGCGCACGGTCACGGGATCGCCAACGGTGAGATTGGTCGGCCCGGCACTGAAGTTCACCGAAAAACTGCCGATGGCACCATTGAAATCCGGCGGCACATTTTCATCCGGCAACGGAAGCGATTGGACATTGATTTCTTCGGTGGTGAGGGAAACCTGTTTTTGTTCACCGCGATTGAAAAAGGCGGAGAACATCGGATCGCCGCCCTGATTTTGCGAGGGCAGCACGACGACGGCGCTGGCGGTGAACGGGCCAAGCGTGAGCGGGCCGGACTTTACGGCGGTGAGCGCGACGGAAATCGGGATGATGGTGTAAACGCGGTTGCCGATCTGCGCGCGGCGGTTGGAACTCTGCGCCATTTTGCCAATCTGAAAGCCATCGGCGGGCGTGCTGGAAAATTGAAAGTTGCCGTAATTCTGCACGTCGTCGCGGAGGCAAAGTTCAATCTGACCGATGACCGTCTGGCCGGAATAAATTTTTTTCGGCGGCAGCGTGAGTTTGAGAAACGCAATTTCCGAACCGGAATTCACGGCGGCGGCGGACGGCGCGCCGGCTTTCTGCACGGTCAGTTTCACCGCCAGTGAGGAAAACGGCTGGCCGTTCACGTTCACCCGGATTTCCGGAATGACAAACTCGCCGGCACGTTGCGGCGCCACGATATAGTTGTAGGTGATGCTGGAGCTGGTCTGGCCATTGATGAAGCTGAACGAACTCGACGGCCCGACGTATTGAAATTGCAGCCCGGTCACGGACGGCAAGGCGGGCGCATCCTGCGGTTGCATACCTTCAAACTTGAGCGACAACGTTGCGTTTTCGCCCAGCGTCACGGTGTCGCGGTCGAGCGAGGCGGTGAATGTCGCTGCGAACGCCGCGCCATTGAGGAGCGCGGCGACGAGCAACCCGGTTAAAATTTTAAGTTTCTGCGGCATTATTTTGTCCGGCCAAAAATATGACAGACAAGGGCCGGAAATGTTCACGATTTTTTTGCCGGGCGAAAGTGCAAAATCAGATTTGCCGCCGCCAATCTGACCAAGCATCATTTCCGCATGAATGCCCCAAAATTATTTTCCGTTCTCATCGCCGCAACTATACTGGCCGCCGTTTCCTGCTCCACAGTGAAATCGCCGCCAGCGAAGCACACCTTCGCCATCGGCACGAATGATTTTCTCCTCGACGGCCAGCGCCTGCAGATCCGCTGCGGCGAAATTCACGCGGCGCGTGTGCCGATGGAATACTGGCGTCACCGGCTGCAGATGGCCAAGGCGATGGGCTTGAACACGGTCTGCGCGTATCTGTTCTGGAATCTGCACGAGCCGAAGCCGGGCGAATATGTCTGGACCGGTCAGGCCGACGACGCGGAATTTTGCCGCATCGCGCACGCGGAAGGTTTGTGGGTGATTCTGCGGCCCGGCCCGTATGCCTGCGCCGAATGGGAAATGGGCGGCACGCCTTGGTGGCTGCTGAAACATGACGACATCCAACTGCGCACGCGCGGCCCGCATTACCTCAACGCGGTGAAATCTTATCTGAAAGAAGTTGGCCGCGTGCTCGGCCCGCTGCAAATCACGCACGGCGGTCCAATCATCATGGCACAGGTGGAAAATGAATACGGCTTCTACGGCAAGGACGCAGCCTACATGGATGAAGTGAGAAAAGCCTTGCTGGACGCGGGTTTTGACGTGCCGCTGTTCGAATGCAATCCACCGGACATGATGAAAAACGGGATGCTCACGAATTTGTTTCAGGCGGCAAACTTTGGCAGCGACCCGGAGAAAAATTTTGAAAAACTTCGCGCGCTCCAGCCACAAGGCCCGCTGATTTGCAGCGAATTTTATCCCGGCTGGTTCGACACCTGGGGCGCGAAACATCATTACGGCAACACCGAAAAATATCTCAGCGACCTCGAATACATGCTCGCGCACGACGCCTCGTTCAGCATCTACATGGCGCACGGCGGCACGACGTTTGGCCTGTGGTCGGGCTGCGACCGGCCGTTCAAGCCGGACACGTCCAGCTACGATTACGATGCGCCCATCAGCGAAGCCGGCTGGGCCACGCCGAAATTTTTCCAGACGCGTGAACTTTTTTCCAAATATCTTTTGCCCGGCGAAACACTGCCGGAACCGCCCGCGCAAAATCCCGTCATCACTTTTGCGCCGGTGACTGCGACAAAATGCGCGCCCATTTTTGACAATCTGCCCGCCGCGTTGACTGACGAGCAGCCGGGCAACATGGAAAAATACGATCAAGGTTACGGCTGCATTTTGTATCGCACAACGATTCCCGCCGGGCCGGCAACGACTTTGGAAGCGGCCGCCATCCATGATTTTGGCTTTGTATTCATTGACGGAAAACGCGCCGGCATCCTCGACCGCCGGAGCGCAAATGCAAAAATCCTTCTACCCGAACGCAAAAAAGAATCCCAGCTCGACGTTCTCGTTGAGCCGATGGGCCGCATCAATTTCGGGCCGGAAATGTCCGACCGCAAAGGCCTCATCGCGCCAGTGAAACTCGGCGGCAAAGTTTTGAAAGGCTGGCAGATTTTTCAATTGCCGCTCGACGACAAGATGCTCGCCGGACTGAAATTCACCGGCGAGAAACCAAATTCAAACGCACCGGCGTTCTGGCGCGGCACTTTCAATCTGGAAAAAATCGGCGACACGTTTCTCGATCTGCGCGGCTGGGGCAAAGGCGATCTTTGGGTGAACGGCCATTGCCTCGGCCGTTACTGGAATATTGGCCCGTCGCAAACGGCCTACGCGCCGGGTTGCTGGCTGCGCGCGGGCGAAAACGAAATTGTGATTCTCGATCTGGTCGGCTCGGAAAGCCACGTCGTCGCTGGTTTGGAAAAACCGATTCTCGACGAACTGCATCCCGAAAAAGATTTTACCAAAAGCCGCCGGCCCAGCGTGAAATTAAATCTGGAATCCGTCGCGCCCGCACACAGCGGCACGTTCGCGCCCGGCGCGGATACGCAGGAAATAAAATTCACCGCGCCCGCGAGCGGCAAATTCTTTTGCCTTGAATCACTCAACGCGCACGATGGCCAGCCTTACGCCGCCGTGGCAGAACTGGATTTGATCGGTGCGGACGGCAAAACCATCAGTCACGACGGCTGGACGGTGGCTTATGTGGACAGCGAGGAACGTGAGAAAGAAGACGGCTCGGCGGAGAACGCGATTGACGGTCAGACCGCCAATTTCTGGCACACGCAATGGGGCAGCGCGTCGCCCGATTATCCACACCGGCTGATTTTCAACCTTGGAAAAACGCAGACGATTTCCGGCTTCCGTTATGTGTCGCGTCAAGGCGATGCCAGCGGACGCATCAAGGATTACCGTGTGTTCATTGGCGATAATCTCGTGCAGCCGAAGTGAATTATTCTTCGTAGCACGAACGTCCCGGCTGGCAGACGTTTTTGTGAACCGGCTGGTCGTCCACGCCGACGGCGCTTTGCGTGAGGTTGCACCAGAAGTGGCAGGGCGTGGTGTGTTC
>DMQW01000420.1:0-194 GCA_003455565.1 Limisphaerales bacterium | reverse complement strand
GTCCGGCGGATGAGCGCGTGCGCCATCGGCATTTTGTAGGCATTGTGCTCCAGCGGCTTTGCGTCCTTCAAAATCAAATCCGCGGCCTGCGAAGCGGTTGCGTCGTCCAAAATTTTTCCATCGAGAAAACTGTTCGCGGCCTCGACCTGATGCGGCACGGGTGAAATGCTGCCGAGCGCGACGCGCGGTGATTT
>DMQW01000337.1:4342-7226 GCA_003455565.1 Limisphaerales bacterium | reverse complement strand
AGCGGCTTCGGCAGTTTCTGGGGTGTCGGCACATTTTTTGCCAAGCTGCTGTTGTCGGCGATGAACTGGCTGCACGACGTGACGACGCTGGGCTATGGGTGGACGATTGTTTTGATCACGGTCATCATCAAATTGATGTTCTGGCCGTTGACGCGGGCCAGCACGCGTTCGATGAAGCGGATGCAGGAACTGGCGCCGCAGTTGAAAGCGCTCAAGGAAAAATACAAGGACGACGCGCAGCAGCTCACGAAGAAACAGTGGGAACTTTACAAAAAGAACAAGGTCAGCCCGATGAGCGGCTGTCTGCCGATGCTCATTCAAATGCCGGTGTTCATTGGTTTTTTCACGATGATCCGCAGTGCGATTGAATTGCGCGGCGCGCATTTTCTCTGGGCGCTGGATTTGTCCAAGCCGGATACGCTGTTCATGATTCCGGGCGTGACGTTCCTGCCGTTCATTAGCACGCCGGAAGGCCTGCCGTTCAATCTGCTGCCGTTGCTGATGGGCGGCGCGATGCTGTGGCAGTCGCACCTGACGCCGGCGTCTCCAGGCATGGATCCGTCGCAGGCCAAGATGATGCGCTATATGCCGCTGATGTTCCTGCTGTTCCTCTACAATTATTCGTCCGGTCTCGCGCTTTACTGGACGGTCAACAACGTGTTGACGGTGTTGCAGACCAAATATACGAAGACAACTTCGCTTGCGACCACCGCCACTCCGGCCTTGACGCCGCCGTTGAAAAAGAAGAAATAATTTCCGTTATGCCGACGCAACCCAAAGAAATCGTGGAAAAAATTCTCACGTCGCTCGGTTTTCCCGCGACGTTGGACGAACAAAAATACGACGACGGCGTGATGCTCGACGTGAAAACGGAGGAGTCGGGCCGGCTGATCGGTCGTCAGGGCCAGACGCTCGCGGATCTGCAATACATCGTGAACCGCATTTTGTTTCAGCAGGATCAAAGCGCGCCGAAGGTGATGCTGGATGTGGGCGGCTACCGTTCGCAGGCGCGCGCGGCGCTGGTGAAGAAGGCGAAAGACGCGGCGGAAAAAGTGAAGCGCTGGGGCGACGCAGTGGAGTTGGAGCCGTTAAGTGCTTTCGACCGCCGCATCGTTCATCAGGCGTTGAAGGATGACCCGGACATTGACACGCACAGCGTCGAGGTGGAAGGCACGGAGAAAAAAGTGCTGATTCTGCGCCCCAAACAACACTGACACGGTTTGATCTGATTTCGACCAATAAAAAAGCGCGGACAAAATTGTCCGCGCTCTTTTTTTGACAGGTTTTACTGGTCGCTGATTTTCAAGGTATGAATCTCCGATAACACACTGCTTGGTTTTGGCGCGGTGCCGAAGTTGTTGTAGAGGTAATCAAACTTGAAACGGTAGTTCGCCGAATTGGCCGACGGCGGCAACGGCACGACGCCTTCCCAGCGGTTTTTCACGAGCGGCACCGGGCGCAGCGGATAAGTCTGGCCGTTGACCAGGACAAACGCCTGGATGCTGTCCCAGCGCAGCGACTGCTGTGAGGATTCAAAGGCGGTCTCAACCGGATAAAGATTGTTGGCGTTGCGCGGCTGAATGTTCGGCGTAAGGCGCGTGAACGTGCCGGTGGCGCAACCGGCGAGCAAAATCACGGGCAACAGCAGTAAAAATCTTTTCATATACATCGCCACAGCATGCCAGAAAAAGCCGGTTTGTAAAGTTGGATTTCAAGGCTTGAATCGTTGGATGGTTTCGATAAAACTCCTGCATTCCATGAATTCTAAATCTACCCCGACCACGAGCAACTTCCGTTGGATCATCTGCGCCCTGCTTTTTTTCTCCACGACCGTCAATTACATGGATCGGCAGGTCATCAGCTACCTCAAGGAATTTTTCTGCACCTCGGCAGACCAGGGCGGATTCGGCTGGACGAATTCGGATTTCGCCAACGTCACCACCGTGTTCACTGGCTTTTACGCCGGCATGACCATTCTTGCCGGCTGGGTCATTGACAAAATCGGCACCAAGCTCGGCCTCGCCCTGTCGCTCATTGTCTGGTCCATTTTCGGAATTCTCAATGCGTTTGCCGGCAGCTTGCCGGCGGCGCACATGATTGTGCGCAGCTTGTTCGGCATCGGCGAGGCAGGCAATTTCCCCGCGTCCATCAAGACCGTGGCCGAATGGTTTCCCAAACGTGAACGCGCGTTTGCCACGGGAATTTTCAACAGCGGCTCAAACGTCGGCGCCATGATCAGTGCGCTGTTCGTGCCGTGGTGCCTCATCCATTTCGGTGATCAACAGGGTTGGAAAATGGCCTACATCCTCACCGGTGCCGTCGGCTTCCTCTGGCTGTTTTTCTGGTTCTGGCTCTACGCTCCACCCGCACAACAAAAACGCCTCTCGAAAGCGGAATTCGATTACATCCACAGCGATAAGGACGAGACCAAAGCGGTCGAACAGCAAGCTGACAAATCCGGCAAGAAAGTATCCGGCTCGCTTTTTTCATTCCATGGCCGGATGCCGGTGGCAGGCTTTATTGGCATCACCAGCATGACTATTTTCCTGTGCCTGTTTGTTTATTTTATTTCAAGAATGTTTCCGAGCTTGAGCCCTGCCGGTGCCATGATTTTGTATGGCATAGTCGGCGCAGTTGCCCTTTGGGTGAGTCTCGCGGCGCAAGCCAGACGTTGGCACGACCTTGGCAAGCCCGGCTGGTATGTTCTGCTCAATCTTCTGCCCGGCATCGGCACGCTCATCTCGATCTTCATCCTGGCAACCCGTCCCGGCGTTTCCAGCGCAAATCAATTCGGCGATTGCGCCAAGTCCGGTCTGCTCGGATACCGGCAAACGTGGGCCTTTTTCTTCGGCAAATTTTTCACCGACGGCGTCTGGTGGTTTTA
>DMQW01000337.1:0-4141 GCA_003455565.1 Limisphaerales bacterium | reverse complement strand
TTCTGGCTGCCGGATTATTTGAAAAAACAATTTGGCATGACCACGGAACAAGTCAGGTGGCCGACCTTCATCGTCTATGGCATCGCCATCATCGGCAGCGTTTATGGCGGCAGCATTCCCATGACGCTGATGAAAAAGGGCATGCAAGTCTACCAAGCCCGCATGGCCGCGATGTTCATTATCGCCTTGTTTCCCTTGACGGTTTTGAGCACGCAGTATTTTGGCAACGTCGGTCACTTTGGGAAAATGGCCTCGGTGCTGGCCGTCGCCATCATCTGCATCGGCGCTGCTGCCCATCAGGCGTGGTCGGCGAATTTATTCACGACCGTCTCCGACATGTTCCCCAAAAAATCTGTCGGCTCCGTCACCGGCATCGGCGCGATGGCGGGTGGACTTGGCGGCGTGATCGTCCAGAAACTTGCCGGCACCCTCACCGACGCCTTCAAAGAAAATCCGCAGACCGCCTACCTGTTCATGTTCATCGTCTGCGCGGTGAGCTATTTGATTGCTTGGGGCATTATGAAAGCGCTCGTGCCCCAGCACAAACCAATCACCGATTTGTAAAATCTCTCCAAACAAAAAGCCCGTTGAAGTTTCGGCTTCAACGGGCTGAATTTTTTGCGTGGTTCAAGTATTTCGCGGTTAAAAATTTCCGGGTTAAATCGACATCGCATCGAAACCGCCGTCCACGACGATTTCCGCGCCGGTGATGAAACTGCCCGCGTCCGACGCCAGCAACAACGTCGCGCCCACAAGTTCATGCGCCTCGCCAAAGCGTTTCATCGGCGTTTTGCCCATGATCTGCGCCACACGTTCGGGATTGAGCACTTTGCGGTTCTGCTCCGCCGGAAAAAATCCGGGCACCAAAATGTTCACGCGCACACCTGCCGTCGCCCATTCGCGCGCGAGATTTTTCGAGAGATTGTGCACCGCCGCCTTCGATGCCGAGTAAGTGAACACCCGCGACAACGGCGTGAGTCCCGACGCCGAGCCAAGGTTGATGATGCTGCCCGAACCTTTTTCAACCATGTGCTTGCCGAAAATCTGGCATGCCAGCACGAGGCCTTTTAAATTCACCGTGATGATTTTGTCGAACTCCTCTTCGGGAATATCAAAGAACGGCGTCGGCGAATTCACGCCCGCGCCGTTGACCAAAATGTCCACCTTGCCCAACTTGGCAATGATGTCCGACAAAAGTTTTTGCAAGCCGGCTTTCGACGTCGTGTCGCACGAAAAGAATTCCGCCTTGCCGCCGCCCTTGGCGATTTTGTCGAGCCGTGCCTGCGCCTTGGCGGCATCGCGACCGACCAATGCGACCGTCGCGCCCGCGATGGCCAGACCTTCGGCCATCTCGCCGCACAGCACGCCCGTGCCGCCGATGACGACCGCCACTTTGCCTTTGAGTGAGAACAGTTCTGCTGGTGTTTTCATAAATTTCTATTCTGTTTCCCAAAATGTAACGTGCGGCGCGTTGGAGTCCAAGCTTTAGCTTGTCTGCCGGAGCAGTCCCGCCAACGCGGGACTGAACTCCAACAGCGCGCTCCGCTTCAACGCTGCACGCGTGCGCTGCCGCCGCCGAAAGTTTTTTCCACTTCCTTGCGCGTCGCCATCGAGGTGTCGCCCGGCGTCGTCGAGGCGAGCGCGCCGTGCGCCGCGCCGTATTCAACCGCTTTCTGCGCATCGTTGAATTCGAGGAAACCGAATTGCAAGCCGCTGGCGAAACTGTCGCCGCCGCCGACGCGATCCAAAATTTCCAGTTCGGGATATTTGCGGCTCTCGTGAAATTTTCCATCGTGCCAGAGAATCGCGCTCCAGTCGTTCTTCGTCGCGGTGATGACGCGACGCAACGTCGTCGCAGCCACCTTGAAATTCGGATACGCCTTCACCGCCGTTTCGATCATCGCCTTGAAAGCGTCGGTCTCAATCGTGCTCAAGTTATGATCCGCGCCCTTGACCTCGAAGCCTAGGCTCGCGGTGAAATCCTCCTCGTTGCCGATCATCACGTCCACGTATTTGGCGATCTCGCGGTTGACCTCCTGCGCCTTCTTGAGGCCGCCGATGGATTTCCAGAGCGACGGACGGTAATTCAAATCGTAGCTGACAACGACGCCGTGTTTCTTCGCCGCCTTCACCGCTTCAATGGTGATGGCCGCCGTCGTTTCGGACAACGCGGCGAAAATGCCGCCGGTGTGCAGCCAGCGCGTGCCGATTTTTCCAAAAATGTGGTCCCAATCGAAATCGCCGGGCTTGAGTTGCGACGCGGCGGAATTACCGCGATCCGGCACGCCGACCGCGCCGCGAATGCCGAAGCCGCGCTCGGTAAAATTCAGTCCGTTGCGCACGCTGCGACCGATGCCGTCGTCGGGACGCCACAAAATAAAATCCGTGTCCACGCCGCCCTGCATGATGAAATCCTCGATGAGGTGGCCGACTTCGTTGTCCACGAAGGCGGTGCAGACGGCGGTGTTGTAACTGAAGCATTTGCGCAGGCCGCGCGAAGTGTTGTATTCGCCACCGCCTTCCCATGCGGTGAAATGCCGCGCGGTGCGGATGCGATCTTCGCCGGGGTCAAGGCGCAGCATGACTTCGCCGAGCGAGATTTGGTCGTATTTACAGGTGGATTTGTCGCGTAATTGAATTGCCATAAAGTTTCCATATTCTAGCGGGGAAACGTGAACCAGTTCAAATACTATTGATTCTGGAATGAATACGCACAAGACTTGAGAAATCATGGCTCCAGCGAAGAATTCCAAATCTAAAAATGCTTGGGTGGGAATTATTCAGGCAATCACCACGCCGCTCGGATTTTATGTTCTCGCCTTGCTGATTGTCGAAAGCACTTTGTGCATTGTTCTAACAGCTTCAAAGCTTGATGCAGCAAAAGTCTGGTGCGGTTTTTTGTGGATGATTGGCATATTCATCGGTGTGATCGTGGTCGTTACGGCTTTTGCATGGTTGAATCCACGGCATCTGCTATATGGCAAGGAGGAACACTCAAATCCCGAACTTGAAAAGTCTGCTTTGCGGGATCAAATCGAAGATTTAATTTACGCCAACGTAAAAGAGGAATGCTTGCAAAAAACTGAAAAAGATGGAAAGTAACAACATGAACTGGCAAGAGACAGTTACCAATGCGGACGAAATCAAAGTATTCATGGCACTTGATGGCCCGGAATACACTTGGCGCACGACGCGTGCAATTGCCCGTCAAACTGGATTGAGTGAAGATCGCGTTGCTCAAATTCTTGGTAAATACAATTTGAAGCTCACTCGTTTGTCTGAAACTCCTTCTGTTTCAGGGTCGGCGCTTGTCGGTTTGATTGAAAAGGTTGGCGCGTAATCTGGTATTTTTGGACTGGGATTTCTCGGTCGGTGAGCGTGTCCGGCTTTGCCGGATGCGCTCATTTTGTTTTCAAACCTGCACCGATTTGAATTCAGACAAATTCCACGCCGCTTCGCCGACTTCGTGCGCGAGATGATTCAGCTCCTCGATCTCCGCCTTCGTGAACAGCAGGCCGCCGTATTTCTTGGACAGCTCGCCGTTCCGCGCTTCCGGCTGGCCGGGCAACAGGCACTTCTCGTTGCCGTGACCGAGCACGTCCTCGATGATCACCTTCACGTTTTGGATCTGCGAACGGCCTTTGACGTAGTCGTTGCCCTTCATCGCGTCCGGGTGGATGACTTGAAAATAAAACGTTGAACCGCGCTTCTCGCCTTCGCCGCCGCGCGATGTGCCTCGGATTTCCGGCAGCGAACCGCCGATGAAACCCGCGTAAAGTTCGTCAATCAAACCGAGGCCGTAACCTTTGTGCGCGCCGAACGGCAGCAACGCGACGGCTTTGTTCGGATCGGTCGTCGGATTGCCTTCGGCATCCACGGCGGCACCGGGCGGAAGCTGTTTGCCTTCGCGTTTCATCACTTGCACGCGGCCCATCGCCACGGTCGAAGTCGCCCAATCAATGACGATGGGAAAACCAATCGCGTCCTGCGTCGGGAACGCCCACGAATGCGGGTTCGTGCCCATCGTCGGCGTTTTGCCGCCGAACGGCACGACTTCGGACGTGGCCGAAGTGCAGTTCGTGTAGGCGAGGTAGCCCTTGAGCGCGGCGTCCATGACGTAGCCGCCGCCCCAGAGATAATG
>DMQW01000051.1:4426-4884 GCA_003455565.1 Limisphaerales bacterium | reverse complement strand
ATGGAACTCATCAACAACATCGCCAAGTTGCACGGTGGGGTTTCGATGTTCGCCGGTGTCGGAGAACGCACACGCGAAGGCAACGATCTTTACAACGAAATGATCGAAGCCGGCGTCATCAAGGTTGAGAAGGACGAAAAAGGTCATTCGAAAATCGGTGAGAACGGCTTGCCGATCATCGCACCGGGTTCAAAAATCGGTCTCGTGTATGGCCAGATGAACGAACCGCCCGGCGCGCGTCTCCGTGTGGCGCTGTCTGCGCTCGCCGTGACCGAATATTTCCGCGACGAAAAAAATCAGGACGTGCTCCTGTTCGTGGACAACATTTTCCGTTTCTCGCAGGCCGGTTCCGAAGTGTCCGCGCTGCTCGGCCGCACGCCGAGCGCCGTCGGTTATCAGCCGACGCTCGCCGCCGAAATGGGCGACTTGCAGGAACGTATCACCTCGACCAAGAAAGG
>DMQW01000051.1:0-4093 GCA_003455565.1 Limisphaerales bacterium | reverse complement strand
TTTGCGCACTTGGACGCGACCATCGTGTTGGAACGCTCGATTGCCGAGCTGGGAATTTTCCCCGCCGTGGATCCGCTCGCCTCGAATTCCCGCGCGCTCACGCCGGAAAACGTCGGTCAGGAACATTACGACGTGGCTCGCGGCGTGCAGAAAGTTCTGCAACGCTACAAGGATTTGCAGGACATCATCGCGATTCTCGGCATGGACGAACTTTCCGCCGAAGACAAGACGACCGTTTTCCGGGCGCGCAAGATTCAACGTTTCTTGAGCCAGCCGTTCACCGTCGCGCAGGTGTTCACCGGCCGCGATGGCAAGCAGGTTCCCGTCGCCGAAACCGTCCGTGGCTTCAAGGAAATTCTCGAAGGCAAACATGATGAAGTCGCCGAACAGAATTTCTACATGAAGGGCGGCATTGACGAAATCAAAGAAGCGTAATTCGATGAATCAACACAACGATTCACGATTTAACTAAAACAAATGGCCGCGACTCTAAAACTCGAAATCGTTACGCCGGAGGCAAAAATCTACTCCGAAGACGTGGAGATGGTCACGCTCACCGGCATTGACGGGGAGATGGGCATTTACCCGTTGCATATGCCGCTGATGACGCAGCTTGTCGCGGGCGAAATCATCGTGCGCAAGGGCGGGGAGAACATTTTTCTCGCGGTAGGCGACGGTTTTGTGCAGGTCACCGGTCAACGGGTGGCGATTTTGACTGACATGGCGGTTCGCGCCGAGAACATTGACGAAGCTGCCGCCGAGCAAGCCCTGCAACGTGCCGAGGCGCGGCTCGCGCAAAAATTGAGCGATGAGGAAGCCGCCACGGTTCAGGCTTCAATTTCTCATGCGACCGCGCAGATCAAGGTGAAACAACGGCACAAAAAGTAATTTGAAGAGTAGGAGCCGACGTGAGGAGGCTCTAAAATTAAAAATGGCGCGATGAAAACATCGCGCCATTTTTTTGTTCCCCGCAAACTTTTGGTAGGGACGCTGCGCTGCGGCGTCCGATTGGCGCAGCGCGCCGACCCTACCTTCAACCAGCAATCACGCCGATTTCCACCGGCTCGACATTGACACCTTGTTCCTCCAGCCATTTGATGGCGGCTTTCACTTCATCACGCGCGCCGTCCAGTTCGAGACAGACGATGCCGATTTCGTCGGTCACGCTGGCCTGACGGATGTTTGTCACGACTTTGAACTTGTGACCGATTTCCCAGATGAACGGCTGTTTGATGAGCTTGGGCGGATACATCAGCCAGAGCCGTTGTTGTGTGGGCGAAGTGGATTTCGTCGCGGTAGATTTTTTCTTGGTGGCCATAAAATTAAAAATGTTAGTTTGGCAATTTGGTGGGGTGAGCGTCCTCGCGAGCCAACTCGTCAGTAGCCTCGCCCCACCGGTAAATTTCTAACCTCCCGCGATCGCGGGGATGATGCTGACTTCATCGCCGTCTTTGAGCGGCGTCTCGCGGTTCTTGAGGAAACGGATGTCCTCCTCGTTGACATAGACGTTGACGAAGCGGCGCACCTCGCCTTTTTCATCCACGAGGCGTTCCTGGATGCCGGGGAAGCGCGTCTGCAATTCGACGATCGCCTCGCCGATGGTGGCGGCGTTGATTTCGACCAGCTCCTCGTTGTTGGTCAACTTGCGGAGCGGCGTTGGGATTCGGACTTTCTTTGGCATAAATTAAATTTCAATTCTTCTTTTCAGCTTCGTTCAAAATTACACCGAACTGATTATTCGATAAAACAATAAATTCCTCTCTAAGCAATGTTTCGATGTGCTGACCAAATTTGCCTCTAGGTTTTTCTGACTCGTAAAAACGCACACATAGCGTTGCCATATTTCGATTTGTTGTCTGCCAATCTCGGACAGCGTCAAAAATTTGTTCCTGACGGTCAGAGTTTTTTATTCCAAAAAAATCCAGCCTAGCCTTATTTCGGAATGCTTGCACATACGCAGGTGGCCGATTTGTATCCCAGACGGACTTTACATCAATGTTTACCTTACTCAAAACAAAATGCAAAAGGCTGGAACCTTGTTTGGCATCAGTTGCCGAAGCTGTGTTGTGCAAGGCCGCGTTAAATGGTCTGAATATGAAAATATAAAACGCCAAAGAACAAATAAGCAGAACCAAAATGGTGATTTGGTTACTGCTTGGTAGTTTCATAATTCAATTACGCATTTACTTTTTCTTCCTGCGCCAGCAGCGCCTCGAACTCGCGCAGGCTCGGCTTGATTTCGCGCGGCTTTATTGGCTCAAAGCCATGCCTTCTAATTCCACTTCCCGCACGTTTTCGCGTCCGCCCAAACGCTTTTGCGCGTCGAGAATTTCCACGCCGACGACGTTGCCGTCCTTGTCGTAGTCAAGAATCACGCCCGGCTTGTCCTCGTCGCTTTCCTCAATGGGCGCGTTGCTGAACAGGACGTGCAGGACATCCACTTCGGAATCGTAGGTTACTTTCATGGTTTCCAGTATTTGTTGATTTTCTTTGTGCGATACAATGTCACTATAATAGCAGGTTCTATCGTGTCGTCCACAATGACGCGCAGCAGAAAAATCCTGCCGCCGCCAAAATCCACTTTCGATTGATATGCTTTTTTCGGCGGACGTTCCGGCACAATTTGCTGCGGCTGGCGTAAAACTTCTTCGGCAAACTCGCGTGGAATCCGGCGCAAGACCAGTTCGCTTTCCGCGTGTTTGGAAAACCGAAAATTCATTTGGGCTGTCGCTTGGCATTCCGCTTTTGCGGAGCGAAAGAAACAAACTTCCAACCATTTGCTTCGGAAATTTTCTCATGTGCTCGCGTTTCGGCGAACAGTTTTTCCACGCTATGCCCGCGCGCGGCAGACAATTCATCTTTGATGCGCCAGATTTCTCGCAATAGATTGTCAGCGCAGCATTTCGTTTTCAGCTTTTTGCGAATTTTACGCATTCACTTTTTCTTCATGCGCCAGCAGCGCTTCGAACTCGCGCAGGCTCGGCTTGATTTCGCGCGGCTTGCCGCAATGGCCTTGCACGGCGTCGAGCGTTTTCAATCCATTGCCGGTGACACAGATGACGGCGGAAGAATCCTTCGGAATCTTGCCGCACGCAATGAGTTTCTTCGCCACGCCTACGGTCACGCCGCCGGCGGTCTCGGCAAAAATGCCTTCCGTCTCGGCCAGCAGCTTGATCGCGTCGCGGATTTCGTCGTCGGTCACGTCGTCGGCCGCGGCGTTGGTGTCGCGCATCACTTTGAGCGCGTAAAAACCGTCGGCGGGCGTGCCGATGGCGAGCGATTTCGCAATCGTGTCGGGCTTCACCGGCTTGAAGAAATCGAGGCCGGCTTTTTGCGCGACGGAAATCGGTGAACAGCCCGTGGCCTGTGCGCCGTGAACGTGCGTCTCGGAATTCGCGACGAGACCGAGCTTCACAAATTCCTGGTAGCCCTTGTGGATTTTCGTCAGCAACGAGCCGGACGCCATCGGCACGATCGTATGCTGCGGCAGCCGCCAGCCGAGTTGCTCGGCGATTTCATACGCCATGCTCTTCGAGCCTTCGGCGTAGTAGGGCCTCATGTTCATGTTCACAAACGCCCAGTCGAACTTGCCGGCGATCTCGGCGCAAAGGCGGTTCACCTCATCGTAATGGCCTTTGATGCAGATGACGTTCGCGCCGTAGATGAGCGAGTTCAAAATTTTCCCCTGCTCCAGATCGGACGGGATGAAGACGTAGGATTTTAATCCGGCGCTCGCGGCTTGGGCGGCGACGGAGTTGGCCAAATTTCCCGTGGACGCGCACGCGACGGTTTCAAAACCGAGTTCCTTTGCACGGCTTAACGCGACGCTGACGACACGGTCTTTGAACGAGAGCGTCGGATAATTCACAGCGTCGTTCTTGATCCAGAGTTCACGGATGCCAAGTTTTTTCGCGAGCCGGTCGGCCTTGATGAACGGCGTAAAACCAACTTGTTGGCCGACGGTTGGTTCATGCGCGACCGGTAAAAGCTCGCGGTAACGCCACATCGTTTTCGGACGCGACTCAATCGCTGATTTCGTCAGCGGCTTTTTAATACGGTCATAATCGTAGGCGACTTCGAGCGGGCCGAAGTC
>DMQW01000360.1:1867-5401 GCA_003455565.1 Limisphaerales bacterium | reverse complement strand
ACCCAGTAGTCGGCGTTGCGCTCGGCGTTGTTGACGGACTGGTTCGCAGAATGTTTGGCGACGTTGACTTCGAGCAGATTGGTCGCGCCAAATTTTACGAGCGAGGTCACTTCGTATTTGAAACGGTAAAAGCTGCCTTGATGAATTGAACCGACAGACTGGCCGTTGAGCTTCGCGTCCGTGTCGGTCATCACGCCGTCGAACACGAGAAAAATTCTTCGCGCCGACCAGTTTTGCGGCACGGAAAAATCGTGTTCGTAAAGGCCGCGCTCGTTCCAGGCGTCCGTCAAATCCTTGTGATAGTTCAGCGTGCCAAAGCCGCGCATGTCCCATTGTGACGGCACGGGCAGGTTCGTCCAGAAGCCGGAGTTCGCGCCGGAAGTGCAGAGAAATTTCCACGGCACGGCGTCGTCCTTGCCGTGGCCGGAGAGAAGTTGGACTTCAGTTTCCTGGGCGAAAGCGGAACTGCCGAAGGATGCAAAAAGAAACGCAGCGGCAAAAAGAATTTGAAAACGGGCGCGGGTCATCGCCGGATTATGCCGCGCGCCGAAATTTTTTCAACCTTTCAAATGTTGGCGAAAATCCGCCGGGGCCATGCCGGGGTGGTGACGGAAAAAGCGGCTGAAATGAAATTCGCTGGAGAAATTGAACTGGCCGGAAACGTCCTTGATGGAAAGCCGTTTGTCAGCGCGCAGCCACGCCGGTGCCCGCTCGCGCCGCCTTCAGCAAAATGCCTTTTATTTCCACGCGGCGCAGGCCGGTTTGCGCCCGGATTTTTGCCCGGCACGGCCAGAATAGTTCGGTTTGCGGCAAAAACCGGCGGTATTTTTTTATTTTCTTTCAACGGGGATTTTCTATAATGGCTGGCTGTTAGGAAAAACCCGAAGTTCACTTTCGGAAAAACAAACTGTTAATTTATGCCACTGACACATACCAAAGACCTGTTCGCCAAGGCGCTCAAAGGCAAATACGCCCTCGGCGCATTCAACGTCAACAACATGGAACTCATCCAGGCCATCGTCGAGGCCTGCGAAGAGGAAAAAGCGCCGTTGATGCTCCAGATTTCCAAGGGCGCGCGGCAATATGCCAACCCGGTTTATCTTAAAAAACTCATTGAGGCCGCCGTCAGCCTCTCCAACATTCCCATCGCCGTTCACCTCGACCACGGCGACACGTTTGAATTGTGCAAGGAGTGCATTGACGAAGGTTTCACCAGCGTGATGATTGACGCCTCGCACGAACCGTTCGAGAAGAACGTCGAGATCACCAAGAAGGTCGTCGAATACGCGCACAAATATAATTGCTCCGTCGAATCCGAACTCGGCCACCTCGTTGGCGCGCAGTTCGACGAAGGCGAAGAAGGCGGCACACATTCCGCGAGCGGCCACTACACGAACCCGGAAGAAGCGGTGAAGTTCGTCAAGGAATCCGGCTGCGATTCACTCGCCATCGCCATCGGCAATTCCCACGGCGCGTATAAATTCAAAGGCGAACAGCACCTCGACCTCGAACGCCTCAAGCTCATCAAGAAGGCGCTCATGGAAGCCAATCTTGGCGATTATCCGCTCGTGTTGCACGGAGCCTCCAGCGTGCCGAAGTATCTCGTGAACGAGATCAATAAATACGGCGGCAAGATGCCCGACGCGCAAGGCGTGCCGGAATCCGACATCGAAGTCGCGCGCCGCGTGGGTTGCACGAAAGTGAACATTGACACCGACCTGCGCCTGGCCATGACCGCCGGCATCCGCAAAGTATTTGCGGAAAAGCCGGGCGAATTCGATCCGCGCAAATATCTCGGCCCGGCCCGTCAGTGCGTGAAAGACCTCGTCCGCCACAAGGTGAAAAACGTCCTGTGCTGCGCCGGCCACGCGTTCGACTGAAAACATCACGCGGAGAAAATAAATAAGGAAGGCAGGAATTTAGGAAACTAGATTCCTGCTTTTTTATGCATGACTTCTACTTGCAAGTTTTGGTAAGAATTGCTGGTGAATAAAATTATCATATTTCTGTTTCTGCCATGCTTAATAATTTTTGCCGGCTGTAGTTTAGTGGGCGACGCTATCCAAGGCAGCATTCAAAATGCGAAAGTTGTTCCGGCTGGCGCTATAATTCAAGGCGATGGATTTTCTGTTCGCGTTCCCCAAGCTGATTTATATGTTGTTAAAGACAGTCCCCGTCCTGGCTTTTTATCATTACGCAGTCCTGAAAGCGAATTTCTTCCTGGTTCCTATAATGTTTATCCATTTACTTTGGCAACTTCAGAACCGACCTTGAAAGCCGCGTGGCAAGCTCATATTTCAAAAGAAACATCTCGCAAATTTGTCCAGGATTACCGTGTTCTGTCTGAACGAACCAACGAATGGCGTGGTTCTATTGCGTGGTTTCACATTGGATATTTTCCATCTTCCATAGTCACTGCAAATTGTGTTACTCGTCATGGTGATAAATATTATTTGATTGTTCGGAGTATTTCACTTCTATCGGATGATCCACATGATGTTTCCAGACAATCATCTATGGCGGAACAGGAGTTAGAAGTTTTTCTTGATGGAATTCAATTTAATGTTCCAACAACTAACAACGCTGAAATCCGTTAGCTTTTGCTCCGTTTAGGCCACTACTTTTTCCAACACCGCTCGACAAAATTTCATTCCCGCGCCATTCTGCGGCCATGGCAATGGAATCAGATTCGCCGCCCGACTCGTTAAAGAATTAAATCACGCCGCCACGAGCGACAGATTTTCAACGGAGAGATTTAGAGTTTTGCCCGCCGCCAGAACTTCCCGGGCGTCGAGAATTTCGATGCCGACCAGCTTTTCGTCCGCGCCAATGTTGAGCGCCACTTCATCGTTCAGACGCACGGTGCGGCATTCGTGTTTCCCCTCGATGAGGCGAATATACACGGCGTCAATTTCTGAATCGTAGCTGATCTTCATGGCGAACCTTTCTAAAAGTAGAACGTATAGACGGTAATGAAAACTATTTCGTTGGCTTCGTCTTTGATGACGAACGCAACTTGTTTGATGGCGTAATGGTTGCCGTGCCAGTGCTGGCCAAAGCTGAAATTGAAGCGGAATATTTCGCGTCCGTTTTTCGCCGGTTCACGCGCGCCGGTGCGAATGGCTTCGACAACTTCGGCTTCCGTCGCGCCGCGTTCCACACATTGTTCGCGGGCATGTTTGGTGAGACGAATCGGCTTCACGGTTTGAATAATTATATTTTCCCGCAGGATTCCGCAATACTCGACAAAATTTAATTCCCGCGCCATCCTGCGGCGATGGCAATGGAATCAGATTCGCCGCTCGACTCGCTCTGGCAGGAATATGGCCGGACGTTCCGGGATTGGGACGACCTCACGCTCGCCCGCTGGCTCGCGCAGACGCTCGGCCAGCTCGAAGGCCGCGCGTGGCGGCTCTCGCATCCGCTCGTCGGCGCGTATCGCCTCGCCGCGCAGGTCGCGCACGAAAAACAGATCTGGTTCAAGCGCCTCGCCACGCCGCCCGCCGCCTACGCGGAATCGCCGTGCTGCCGCGC
>DMQW01000360.1:0-1758 GCA_003455565.1 Limisphaerales bacterium | reverse complement strand
GCGGAATCGCCGTGCTGCCGCGCGCCATTTCTGCCGCTGCTCACGCGCGACGTGCGCACGGAAGGCCTGGTCTGCCAGCATTGCAACGAAATCCTCTTGCCGTTCGAGGAAATCCCCGCCGAACGCCGCGCGGAACTTGAAGCGTGGGCGCAACAATACGAACCCGTCCACGCCGTCGCGCATTGGGATGACCGCCAGCGGCGGCGTTCAGGCAATTACGACGCGGCCTACGAAGCGGCGGCGGAACAGGCCGAGCAGCTGCTCGCGTTCGGCGGCCGCCAGCTCGCGCCGAAGCTCCTGGATTTTTACGCGGCGGTGATCTGGGAAGACCAGGATGAATGTCTCGAAGTGCGCCCGGAAGATGTGCGGACGTGACCTGCCGGAGCGCGGATTGTCCTCAATCCGCAGCGGGTAGAAGGTTCGGACGCGCTGCGAGGTGGGACAACTCGCGCTCCGGCCAAATCAGAACGCCGCTGAATCCGTTCGCCACTTGGACATGTCGCGTAAATCGTAAATCGAAAATTGTGATTAAGTTCATTTTCAAATGGATTTTCCGGCTCGTGCTGCTGGCCGTCGTGCTGGTGGTGATTTTTTTCCTGTCGCTGGACACGATTCTGCGCGTGGTGATGGAAAATCGCATCCGCGCGCAGACCGGCATGGACGCGGAGATCGGCAAGTTTCATCTCGGCCTCACCGAACCGGTGGTGACTATAAAAAATCTCAAGCTCTACAATTCGCCTGAATTTGGCGGCACGCCGTTTCTCGACATCCCGGAAATCCACATTGAATACGACCGTTTGGCGCTGGCGAAACACGAGATTCATCTGACGTTGATGCGTTTCACCCTCGGCGAACTCGACATCGTGAAAAACGAGGCGGGCCAGACGAACATCTTTTCGCTCGGCGTCACGTTGCCCGACAAAAAATCCAGCGGCGCGTCGGCGGCGGAATTCAAAAAGCAGACCGGCTTTGAATTCAAATCCATTGACGTGTTGAACGTCTCCGTCGGCACGGCGAAATACATTGACCTGAAAGACCAGCGGAACAACCGCACGCAAAAAATTGATATTCAAAACCAGGTCATCAAAAATGTGACTTCCGGTGCTGACCTCGCCGGGCTGGCGGTGCTGGTGGCGTTGCGCAGCGGAGATTTTTTCAAACCGTTGATTGATCCAAAAAAATCGGGGGCTGAATATACTGCCCAAGGTATTTTAAGAATGTTGAACCGTTAAACTGCCTGCCACTTTCGGCTTTTTCGCGCACTAGATTTTCCTTAACCTCGCCGTGTGCATCGTGATTCACTCAAATCAGTTTCGCGCATCGTCGTGAAACTCGGCACCGGCGTCCTCACCGACAGCCGGAAGCTGATTGACCCCGCGCAGCTCGAACAGCTCGTCGCGCAGCTCGCCGCCCAGCGCAAGGCCGGACGCGAAATCGTCCTCGTCACCAGCGGTGCGGTCGGTGCGGGCATGGGCGCGCTCGGTTACGAATCGCGGCCCACCGACCTTGCGGAAAAACAGGCCTGCGCCGCCGTCGGCCAGTCGCGGCTCATGACGGCCTACGACAAACTTTTTTCCGCGCACGGCCTCGTCGTCGCGCAGGTGCTGCTCACGCACGAAGACCTCGAACATCACGAACGGCATCTCAACGCCCGCAACACGCTGGTCACGCTGCTCAATCGCGATGTCGTGCCCATCATCAACGAAAACGACGCCGTGTCGTTCACGGAGATTAAATTTGGCGACAACGACACATTGG
>DMQW01000359.1:2961-7122 GCA_003455565.1 Limisphaerales bacterium | reverse complement strand
ATCCGAAATCCGAAATCCGAAATTTCAGAACTGGTCGCGCCGGGCAATCCGAATCTCGGCGTGATACTGCCCTACACGCCACTGCATCATTTGCTGATGGCGGAACTCGGTTTCCCCGTCGTCGCCACAAGCGGCAATTCGAGCGACGAACCGATTTGCACGGACGAACACGAAGCGCTCGAACGCCTAGGCGGCATCGCCGACGTTTTTCTCGTTCACAATCGTCCGATCGTCCGCCACGTGGACGATTCCATCGTCCGCGTGATGCTCGACCGCGAAATGGTGTTGCGCCGCGCTCGTGGCTATGCGCCGCTGCCAATTTATCTTTCCGTAACAGCCGACGTGAGGAGGCTCAAACCTAAAAAAGAAATCCAGTCAGAGCCTCCTCACGTCGTCTCCTACAAATCGGTTTTGGCCGTCGGCGCGCACTTAAAAAACTCCGTCGCACTTTCAGTCGGCAATCAGGTTTTCATCAGTCAACACATCGGCGATCTGGAAACTGAAGCGGCGAATAATGCTTTTCGCCGCGTCATCACCGATTTTGAAAAACTTTACGACGCGAAGCCGGACATCATCGCGTCGGATCTGCATCCGGATTATCTCTCGACGAAGTTCGCGCATGGTTGGGTTCGGAGTTCCGGCTTTAGCCGGTCCGGGCCGCCTGAAGGCGGAACTCCAAACAATAAAACGCAGGCTGGAAGCCCGCGCCACATCGGAGTCCAGCACCACATCGCTCACGTTTTATCCTGCATGGCGGAAAACGAAATTGAGCCGCCCGCGCTCGGCGTTTCGTGGGACGGCACAGGCTACGGCCTCGACGGCACAATTTGGGGCGGCGAATTTTTTCTCGTCACGGACAACAACGTCGAGCGCGTATCTCACTTGCGCCCATTTCGTTTGCCCGGTGGCGACACGGCGGTGAAAGAGCCGCGCCGTGCAGCGGCGGGTTTGCTTTACGAGAAATTCGGCGAGACCGCGTTTGAACGCAATGAACTGTCGTCGATCGCGGCGTTTTCATCTGTCGAATTGTCAGCGGTGAAAGCAATGTTGGTGCGCGAACTGAATTCCCCTTTCTGTTGCAGCGCAGGCCGGTTGTTCGATGCCGTCGCTTCACTCGTGAATCTCCGTCAACAAATCCGCTTCGAAGGTCAGGCGGCCATGGAATTGGAATTTGCGCTGGAAGGCGTGAAGACGGACGAATCGTATCCGATGTCACTCGTCACCCGCCACCCGTCGCTTTTACTTGATTGGTCTCCGATGATCGAAGCGATTCTGGCGGACGTAAAACACGGCGTGTCCGCCGGAGAGATTTCCGCGAAATTTCATAACGCACTGGTCGAGGCTGTTGTTACAGTAGCCAAGCACGTCGGCGAATCACGCGTTGTGCTGAGCGGTGGTTGTTTTCAGAATCGTTACCTGACGGAGCGCACGGTGAAGCGGTTGCGCGAGGAAGGATTTCAACCGTATTGGCATCAGCGCGTGCCGACCAACGACGGCGGGATTGCCCTCGGTCAAATCGTTGCCGCACGCCGTGAGTTAAGATAAAACCAAATCAAGCTATGTGTCTCGCGATTCCAGGAAAAATTGAAAGCATCACCGGCGACGATCCGCTGTCGCGCATGGGCAGGATCAATTTCGGCGGCATCGTCAAAGAGGCCAGCCTCGCCTACGTGCCCGAGGCCAAGGTCGGCAATTACGTCATCGTCCACGCCGGCTTCGCGCTCAGCCGGGTTGATGAAGACGAGGCGCAGAAGGTGTTCGAGTATTTGAAGCAGATGGAGGAACTGGACGATTTGAAGGAGGCCGGGCCGTGAAATTCCTCGACGAATATCGCGACGGCGAACTCGCCCACCAACTCGCGCGTGAAATCCACCGCATCACAACCCGCCCGTGGAACATCATGGAAGTCTGCGGCGGACAGACGCATGCAATCGTCAAATTTGGCATTGATGAATTGTTGCCGAAGCAAATCACGCTCATCCACGGGCCGGGCTGTCCGGTTTGTGTGACGCCGCTCGAAGTCATAGACAAGGCGCTGGAAATTGCCGCGCGACCCGAGGTGATTTTCACTTCGTTTGGCGACATGCTTCGCGTGCCCGGCAGCATGACGGATTTGCTTTCGGTCAAAGCCAGCGGCGGCGACGTGCGCATCGTTTATTCGCCGCTCGATGCGGTGAAGCTCGCGGAACAAAATCCGTCGAAGGAAGTTGTTTTCCTGGGCGTCGGTTTTGAAACCACCGCACCCGCGACCGGGATGGCCGTGTTTCAGGCCGCGCAAAAAGGTTTGAAAAATTTCTCCATGCTCATCTCCCATGTGCTCGTGCCACCGGCGATCGAAGCGTTGATGTCATCGCCGAATTGCCGGGTGCAGGCGTTTCTCGCCGCCGGTCACGTTTGCGCGGTGATGGGCTACGAAGAATATTTTCCGCTCGCGGCGAAGTATCGCGTGCCGATTGTCGTCACCGGCTTCGAGCCGATGGACATTTTGCAGGGTCTGCTGATGACGGTTCAACAACTCGAATCCGGCCGCGCCGAGGTGGAAAATCAATACAGCCGCGCGGTGCGGCGCGAGGGCAATCAACCGGCGCAGGAGCTGATGCGCAAAGTTTTCAAGGTCGTGCCCCGCAAGTGGCGCGGCCTCGGCGAAATTCCGCAAAGCGGTCTGGGTTTGAGCGAGGCCTACTCGGCGTTCGACGCGGAGAAAAGATTTGGCCTCGCGGATCATCACGTCGAAGAACCCGCCGAGTGCATCGCCGGACTGGTTTTGCAAGGCTTGAAGAAGCCGCACGAGTGCCCGGCGTTCGGCACGCGTTGCACGCCGGAACATCCGTTCGGCGCGACGATGGTTTCCAGCGAAGGCGCGTGCGCGGCGTATTACCGGTATCGGCGGCGGTCGACGTAAATGACAGACTACTATTTTTGAATAGCTTGATGCGTATGACAACCAAAAGAACAATCAAAATAGTGTTTTTAGTGCTTTTTACCTTACTGGTATTTGTCATTTACACATTTTTTCACAACATCCAACTGCAAAGCGGAAAAAAGGAACTAGAAAATGAATTACAAAAATATGGACAAACATTTAAGAATGTCCAAATGGGTGTCTTTTTCAGGCGAGAAAGTCATATTTGGCCGGATACAGTCGTAATTTCAGGAACTGTTCCATCTAAAAACGACCTTGATTTGTTGGTAAAAGAAATCGAGAACCAAAAAAATATTTATTTCATAAATATAGTGAAAATTTCAACCAATTTTGTCGATAAATGACAGGCAACCAAAAGCAAGATTGTTGGCAATCAACATGAACCCGCCCGAATTCAACGCCGCCTGCCCGCTTCCCATCTCGCAGTATCCACACGTCTTGATGGCGCACGGTGGTGGCGGGAAGCTGATGCACCAGTTGCTCGCTGATGTTTTCGGCAAGGCGTTCAGCAACCCGATTCTCGACACGCGCCACGACTCCGCGCAATTCGCCGTTCCGTCAGGCAAACTGGCGATGACGACGGATTCCTACGTCGTGCGCCCGATTTTTTTTCCCGGCGGCGACATCGGTTCGATGGCCGTTCACGGCACGGTGAATGACCTCGCAATGAGCGGCGCGCGTCCGCTTTACTTGAGCAGTTCGTTCATCATTGAGGAAGGTCTGCCGATGGAAACGTTGTGGCGCGTGGTTTGTTCGATGCGCGATGCCGCGAAGCACTGCGGCGTGCAAATTATCACCGGCGACACGAAGGTCGTGGACAAAGGCAAAGACGACGGAGTTTACATCAACACCGCCGGCATTGGAGTCATCGAAACACCGCTCACTATCACGCCCAAGAGTGTTCAGCCCGGCGACGCGGTGCTCGTGAGCGGCGATCTCGGCCGGCACGGCATGGCCATCATGGCCGTGCGCGAAGGGCTGCAGTTTGAGAGCCTGATTGAAAGCGACTCCGCGCCGGTTCACGAAATCGTTTTGGATCTTCTAAAAGCGGGAATTGAAATCCACTGCCTGCGCGATCTCACGCGCGGCGGTCTGGCGAGTGCGTTGAATGAAATCGCCGAAGCGGCGGGCGTGCGGATTCAAATCGAAGAAAGTGCCGTGCCGATTCGCGAGGACGTTCACGCCGCGTGCGAGATGCTCGGCCTTGACCCGTTGCACGTCGCGAACGAGGGCCGGTT
>DMQW01000359.1:0-2651 GCA_003455565.1 Limisphaerales bacterium | reverse complement strand
CGCTCATCGGCAAGGTGACGGCGCGTTCCGAACCGCTGGTGGTTCTGAGAAGCCGCATCGGTGCGAACCGGATTCTCGACATGCCCAGCGGCGAGCAGTTGCCGCGAATTTGTTAATGTTGCTTGGGGAACTATTTTCATGTGATTGAATCCTACTTCAGGGCGGCCAAGGGCAAACATATTTCTTGGCGTTTGCTGAACTTAAGTTGAACAATCTTATCGCGCCATCAGCCACATAGCAAAAAACAGGGATTGAATGACAACAGGTGTTTGGCGGTGATTCCCAAACCGGCGTCAACTGTAGGCGCAACAACAGTCATTGTTGATTACTTACCCGATTATTATGACGACCCGAGAAACCTTGAAACCTCACTCCTTGCGCGGCGAAGCCATTCTCCACGACCCGACCCTGAACAAAGACGCGGCGTTCACGCATGCCGAGCGACGTCACCTGGGCCTCGAAGGTCTGCTGCCGCCGGCGGTGCTGACGATGGCACAACAGGTTGAGATGAGCCTGAGTCAGATCCTCGCCAAGGACGAACCGCTGGAGCAATACATCGGCCTCATTGCGTTGCTGGATCGCAATGAAACGCTGTTCTATCGCGTGCTGCTGGAAAATTTGGAGCGTTTCACGCCGGTGATTTACACGCCCACGGTCGGCCTGGCGTGCCAGCGTTACAGCTACATTTACCGGCGGCCGCGCGGCCTGTTTATCACGCCGGAAGATCGCGGGCAAATTGTCGAGCGCCTTCGTGAATTTCCCCGGCGCGGCATCCGCCTCATCGTGGTCACGGACAACGAACGCATCCTCGGCCTGGGCGATCAAGGCATGGGCGGCATGGGCATTCCCGTCGGCAAACTCATTCTCTACTCGGTCGCCGCGGGCATCCATCCGTCGCTGTGCCTGCCGGTCAGCCTTGATGTCGGCACGGACAACGCCGCGTTGCTGGAAGATCCGTTTTACCTCGGCCACCGCGCCCGGCGGCTGCGCGGGGCCGATTACGATTCGCTCGTGGAAGAATTCGTGAAGGCCGTCAAAACCGTTTTCCCGAACGCGTTGCTGCAGTGGGAGGATTTCAAAAAGGCCAACGCGCTCCGACTGCTGGAGCGCTATCAACTCCGGCTGCCGAGTTTCAATGACGACATCCAGGGCACGGCGGCGGTGATGCTGGCGGGCATCCTCTCCGGTTTGCATCTGGCCGGACAAAAGCTCCGCGACCAGCGCGTTTTGTTCGTCGGCACCGGGGCGGCAGGCATCGGGATCGGCAACCTGATTTCAACGGCGTTCAAAGCGGACGGGCTGAATGAAGCTGAAATCCGCCAGCGGAAACTTTTCCTCGACTCCGGTGGCATTGTCCACGCCGGTCGCGCGGATGTGGAATCGCACAAACGCGCCGTGATGTGGACTGCGGCGGAACTGGCCACCGCCGGGCTGGCCGAACCGTTGCCAACCAAGCTGGAAGTCATCATTGAAGCCTTCCGCCCGACCGTGCTCATCGGCACGACCGGCACGCCGGGGGAATTCACCCCGGCGGCCATCCGCGCCATGGCGAAACATTGTGAACGTCCGTTGATTTTTCCGTTGAGCAATCCCACCAGCAAAACCGAATGCACGCCCACCGAAGCACTGCAAAATTCCGATGGCCGCGCGCTCGTCGCCACCGGCTCGCCGTTTGAACCGGTGCTGTTCAATGGCCGCAAACACGTCATCGGGCAATGCAACAACGTGTTCATTTTCCCCGGCGTCGGCCTCGGCGTGCTGATCGCCGGCGCGTCACAGGTGACCGATTCAATGTTCCTCGTCGCCGCCAAGACGCTGGCCGAATTCGCGGTCGCGGATGCCAGCGGCAGCGGCTCACTCTTTCCGTCGCTGTCGCAATTGCGGGAAATCAGCCGCGCCATCGGCTTCAAAGTGGCGCAGACCGCGCGCGACGAAGGCACCGGCCGCAAACTCGACGACGCCCACTTGGAGGCGGCGCTCGCCAAGTTCATCTGGTATCCCGACTACCCGGCCCAAGCAGCGGCAGGGATTCAATGACGCACCGGCAGCAGCGGAAGCAGCCATTGAAGCAGGGTGTGGTGCAGGGTTCACCTGAAAACACTTCACGACCACGGCAAGCGTTTGTTGTGGGAGAAACGAGAATCAAAAACTGTAACTGATGCCGGCGTGGATGCAGCGGGAGGTGAAAATTACTTTCCAGCCTTAATCCCAGAGCCGGAACGGCAGGCCGTTCTTCTCCAGAAAATTTCCGCAGCGCGGACAGCGTCCCGGATCGTTCCACGCCTCCACCAGATGTTTCGGTTGAACCGGACACGTCAGCTTAAATTTCTCCCACACCAGCGGTTGCCCCGCCCCGCCGCCGCGCAAAACCACCGGGGGAATTTCCGGCCGGAAAAATTGAAGAAATTTTGCCACTGCGCCCGGCCGCCGCCGCACGCGCGTGAAGACATCGAACAACTCGCGGCAGTCGCGGCACCGCACGGTCTGCACCTCGCAATGCAAACCGCTGTCCGCGCCGCCCGAAATTTTCGCGCGGTATTGGCACAACGAACACTCAAATAGATACGTCCGGCCCATTGGTTTTAGATACAGCCGCGCGCAAACAAACTCAAGCCGCCAACGGTGTCGTAATCTTAATCTTGCTCTTAATC
>DMQW01000426.1:468-10904 GCA_003455565.1 Limisphaerales bacterium | reverse complement strand
AAGTGACTGAAAACGCTCTAACGGGACAGTAGTGAAGGGTTATTTGAACTTCGCAATCACGCGCGCGAAGGCGTTGAGGCCGAGTTCGAGCTTTTCAATCTCCGGGCCGAAGCTGATGCGGCAGTAATTTTTGTAGCGCGCATGCGTGCGGCGGTTGCCGGGGTTCACGTCAAAAAACACGCCCGGCACCACGATGGTCTTTTCCTTGAGACATTCGCGGAAGAAATTCATGCCGTCGTCCAGCGGCGCGGGCAGCTTCGCCAGGTTCGCCCAGACGTAAAATGCGCCCATCGGCACGGCGTCCACGCCGATCTTCAACTTTTTCAATCGCGCCAAAACCAGTTCGCGTTTGCGGCCAAAATGTTTTTGAATCGCGAGCGTTTCGGCCTCGGCATTTTTCGGATCGAGCAGCGGCAACGCGGCGTTTTGGAACGGATGATTCGCGCCGCCGTCGAGGAATGAACCGGCGCTGGCAATGGCTTCAATCACGGCTTTCGGGCCGAGCGTCCAACTGATGCGCCAGCCGGGGTAACGCCAGTTTTTCGTGAGGCCATCCACGACGACAACCGGGTCTTTGTCCACGTCCACGACAAATTCAGCGGCGCTCACCATTTTTGCCCGCTCGCTGTTTTGGTGGCGATGGCGCTGCTGCGCCGTCGAGTGCGCCGCCGCAGCGGCGCACCCACCATTGTCATTTGTGTAAATGTAGTGCGAATAAAATTCGTCGAAGATCATGGAGCACTGGCATTCGCGCGCGAGTTCGCACCACGTCGCGAGTTCCTTGCCTTCCATCAACTGGCCGGTGGGATTTGCCGGATTGCTCACGAGCAATGCGCTCAAGCCGCGTCCGAGAATTTCCTCCTTCAAATCGGCGGGCGCGATTTTGTAACCGCTCTCGGCGCGCAGCAAAATGGGAATCGGCGTGAAGGCCTTGAACACGCTCAACAATTCCTCGTAGGCCGTGTAGTCGGGAATGAAGTGGCCCATGTTGATGTTGCCAAGCGCGCTGGCGAGGCGCGTGAGCGCGAGTCGTCCGCCGCCCGCGATGCTGACGTTGTCGGCGGTGTATCTGGATTTTTTCCCGCGCCGATAGGTGGCGTTGTAAAAATCCGCGACGGCCTGGCGCAAATCCTTGGCGCCGCTGACGGTGCCGTATTGCTGCGCGGCGGGCGCGATGCTCACGGATTCGACGCGCGGCGGTGAATTGGGAATCGCGCCGGTCTCGGGCGAGCCTTGGCCGAGGTTCGCCCACTCGGGATGGCCGTAGGTAAAGCCGTGGCGCGTGGCCTCGTGCGTGACGTAAATCACGCCGGTGCGCGGAACGGAACGAAAGCCGGGGATGATGGTTTCCATGAAATTAAATTGTTACCATTTCAAAATTTGCAGGCCTGCGATCTGGTCAAAATGTGCGTCGCGGGCGGCCAGTGGCAGTCCATGTTCGACGGCCAATGCCGCGATCCAAATATCATTTTCGGGAATCGGTGTGCCCGCCTTGAAAAGTTTCGCGCTAATTTGTCCGTAATGTTCCGCCGTCGAAATGCCAGGCGACAAGACGATTACGGCGGCGAGAAAATTTTGGATTTCACTTCTCGTTTTCGTCAGGTTCGCCGACAGAAAAGAGCCGCAGTAAAGTTCGCCGAGCGCGGGCTGCGCCAGAAAAATTATTTCGGCGCTGTGCAATTTTGTCCGGACAGACTGGTCGCCTTTGAAAAACGGGATGACGACGGAAGTGTCGGGCAGAACATCACCACTGGCTGGCATCTATCCTTTCGCAGTTGACCGTAATGGCGCGTTCCATTTCGTCAGCTTCGCTGGACGAAAGGCAGCCGAACGCGCGGTCGAGGGCGGATTTGCGTTCCGCCGCGCCGGACAGTTTCAGTTGATGAATAAAATCCGCCGCTACCGTAAAACCGGTAGGCGACAGGGCTTTCAATTCTTCAACGACTGTTTCGAGCTTGCTCATGCGGATTCAATTTACCGCCGCCGCCAAAGTTGGCAAACGCAATCTAGCTTAAAAGTTTTTCAAACCGCTTCGCCGCCGCGTCCCATTCCGCCGGAGCCTGCGGCGTGAACGTTTTCAGTTCAAAAGAATTTCGCACGACTTCGCGCGCGGCGGCGTGCGATTCGAGATGGCCGAGCGCGATGGCCTGCACGAGCAGGTTGCCCAGCCCGGTGCATTCAATCGGGCCGGCGAGCACGGGAATCTTGAGCGCATTCGCCGTGAACTGGTTGAGCGTAGCGTCCTTGCTGCCGCCGCCAACGATGTGCAGGCGTTCAATTTTTTTGCCGGTGAGCCGTTCGAGCTTCCGCAACGTGCAGCGGTAGAATAGCGCGAGGCTTTCGTAGATGCAGCGCACATACGCGCCGATGTCAGCGGGCACGGGCTGGCCGGTCTCGGTGCAGAACCCGGCGATTTTTTTCGGCATGTCGTCGGGACTCAAGAAGCGCGGGTCGTCAGGATTGATGAGTGAAACAAACGGCGCGGCGGCGACCGCCAGTTTTTCGAGTTCGGCAAATTCCATTTTCTTGCCGGTCTTCGCCCAGTAGCGGCGCGATTCCTGGATGAGCCAGAGGCCGACGATGTTTTTGAGCAGGCGGACAGAATTGCCGTAGCCGATTTCGTTAGTGAAACCGAGCGTGCGGGACTGTTCGGTGATGACGGGGTCGGCCGCCTCGACGCCCATGAGCGACCAGGTGCCGGAACTCAAGTAGGCCCAGTTCTCACCGCCGGCGGGAACCGCCGCGACCGCCGCGCCGGTGTCGTGCGAGCAACTGGCGATGACTTCGATCTGCGGCAAACCAACTTCCGTTGCGAGATTTTTTTTCAGCGGGCCGAGCCGCGTGCCGCTGGCGCAAATGGGGGCGAACAGATTTTCACGCAGGCCGAGCGCGGCGAAAAGTTTCTTCGACCACGTCCTGGTCTGCGGATTGTAAAGCTGCGTGGTGCTGGCGAGGGAAACTTCGTTGCGCGCCACGCCGGAACAGAAAAAATTGAACGCATCGCCGATGAGCAAAAGCCGTTTCGTCCTGGCCAGGCGCTCGGCGGGTTCGGTGACAATCTGGTAAATCGTGTTGAGCGCCATGAACTGGATGCCAGTCTCGGCATAAATCTGCGGCCACCCGATTTTTTCCTTCACGATTTCCACGCCGGCAGCGGTGCGGGCGTCGCGGTAGCACCACACGGGCAGCAGCGGCAGTCCGCGTTCATCGTAAAGCACATAATCCACGCCCCACGAATCGGTGCTGATGCTGGCGATGGGCAGGTTGCGCGCCGCCGCTTTTTTGAGGCCGTTCTTGAGTTCGTTGATCAGGCCGTCGAAATTCCAGTGCAACGCGCCGGCGGTCTTCACCGCGCCGGTGGGAAAACGGTGGAGTTCCTCGACGGAAATTTTTCCGTGGTCGAGCGTGCCGAGAATCAGGCGGCCGCTGTCGGCACCGAGGTCGCAGGCGAGATAATGTGTAGGCATAAGAAATTCGCGGAAATCTTACGCGGTGACGGTAAAGTGTCAAAATGTTCTCGCTTGACCGTAATCCTAATCTTAATCGCAATCTGCTTTATCCAGCCGGTTAAGATTACGATGAAGATTAGGATTAGGATTTGCCAACCCGCAGCGGCGGCGTATTTTTGAGGCACTTAAATTTTATGAGCACCCAACTCGACCAACTCAAGCAGTTCACCGTCGTCGTCGCCGACACCGGCGACTTCGCCTCGCTCAAGCAGTTCGCGCCGCGCGACGCCACCACAAATCCCTCGCTGATTCTCAAGGCCGCGCAGATGCCGGAATATCAATTCCTCGTGGACAAAGCCATCGCCGACAACCAGGCGAAGTTCAGTGGCAAAGAATTATTGGCGCACGTCCTCGACGATCTGCTGATTTTGTTCGGCGTGGAAATTTTGAAAATTGTTCCGGGCCGCGTCTCGACCGAGACCGATGCGAATCTTGCGTTCGGCACCGAGGCGCTCGTCGCCAAGGGCCGGCAGTTCATCGAGCTTTACCAAAAGCAGGGCATCGGGCGCGAACGCATCCTCATCAAGATCGCCTCGACGTGGGAAGGCATCCGCGCGGCGGAAATTCTCCAGCGCGACGGCATCAACTGCAATCTCACGCTGCTCTTCTCGCTCGCGCAGGCCGTCGCGTGTGCCGAGGCGAAGGCGAAACTCATTTCGCCGTTCGTCGGCCGCATCATGGATTGGTATAAGGCGAAGGAGAAAAAAGATTTTGCGCCCGCCGAAGATCCCGGCGTGTTGTCGGTGAAGGAGATTTACAGCTACTACAAAAAATTCGGCCACGCGACCGAGGTCATGGGCGCGAGCTTTCGCAACGTCGGCGAAATCCAGGAACTCGCCGGCTGCGACCTGCTGACCATCAGCCCAAACCTGCTCGCGGAATTGCAGAAGAGCGCCGCGCCGCTCCCGCGCAAGCTGAATCCTGAAATCGCGCGCGACAGCAAGATCGAGAAGCTGCCGCTGGACGAAAAGAAATTCCGCTGGCTCTTCAACGAAAACGCGATGGCCACGGAAAAAACCGCCGAAGGCATCCGCCAGTTCAACGCCGACGCCATGAAGCTGGAGCAGTTCATCGCGGCGAAACTTGACTAAACGGCGCGGAAAAATTAGTCTGTCACACTGGTTGGTGGTCGTAGCTCAATGGTAGAGTCCAAGCTTGTGGAGCTTGTTGTTGCGGGTTCGAATCCCGTCGGCCACCCCATCTTCCAACGGCATAAAAACCGGGAAATTCCCCATCACGACAGCAGCCGGCGGCGTGTGAAATGGCCGGGGAAAAGTTAAAGCCCGCCAAATCAGATTTTTCTTTTGCACTCGGCATGGAGCGCATCATAGACGATAAACTCCCGGTCAAGAATTTCGTGGTCGCTCAAACCGAGCGCATTGAAACCAAAGGCAATCCAACGCAGACCTTCGCCCGCCGGATGCGGTTTTGATGGATTCGAGTCGGCGGCGCGGACGATTTCGCCAAGCAGCACGAGCGCGGGATCGGTGAGCTTGTATTTCTTGAGGATGGAGTTGAACGAAACATCTTCGCCATGATGACCGAGTTCGCAGCCGTCAATGTCGAAGGGCATCGCACCGAGTTTCTTTGCCTTTGACTCAATTTGATTTGCTGGAACGAAAAGAAATTCAGCCTGCGGGTCAACAAACTTTTTGATGAGCCACGGACATGCGACGCGGTCAACTTTCACTTTTTCGCGGGTGATCCATTTCATAATTCATTGCGGTTGGTAGATGCGAATTTCAGCGTCCTGTCCCCAGCTTTTCGGGACGGCGAGATAAAGACGGTCGGCATCCGGCGAATAAAAAGAAGTTCGTGCGCCGCCACGCGTGGGTTCGTGGGCAATGCGTTCGTAATGGTCGCTTGTGCTGCATTGAATCACGTCGAGAAATCCTTCGCCGCAGGAAATGTAGAGACGGTTGCGCTTCGCGTCGTAAAATACATCGTCGGTGTCGCCGGAGATTTCAACTTGTGCGGTTGTTTTTCCGCTCGTTGTATCCAGCACCAGCAATCGCGCGGGAGAACGGCATCCGATGAAGAGCCGATGATTTGTTTCATCAAGTGCCATTGGAAAATTTGAGTGCGCCTCTTCCAGCCGCCATTTCGTCACGACCGATTGATGCACGCGGTCAATGACGGCGATGGAATGGTCGCCTGGCACATTGACGAAGATTCGATTTCCGTTTTGTTCCAATTGAAATGATTCAGGATGTCCGTCCAATGGAATGCTCGCAAGCTGAACGCCGTTTGTGTCAATCACACCCAACTCGCCGCTGCCGAAGCCGACATAAACGCGGTTGTTGGTTGCGTCAGAACGGGCGTTGTCCGCGTCAGAAAGCGAGCCGATGGTTTTGAGAAGCTGGAATTTTTCGCCGTCGTAGATTTTCAATTCACCGCTGCTGCCATTGGCGACAAAGATACGATTGGGTTTTGACAAAAAAACAACGCCTTGCGGTTCGCTGCAACCGCTGATGGTCGGAAGCCGTTTGCCAGCCTCAAAGTCAATCGCCTCAACCGTGTTATTGCCGAGTGCGGCGATAAAAAGACGATGGCCTTGTGTGTCCGCAGCCATGTGGTCAATGCGACCGCTTACGCCGGGCAGCGGAATGGTCTTGATGAGTTTGAGCGTGTTAGATTCCTGCGCACCAGCGCAGAGAGCGACGGAACATAGCAGCAATAAAGCGAGTGACCGCATAGGTTGAAAGTTATTTGCCACCGTAAGTGAAATCATCGAACAACGTCACGCTGTCAGCCTTCGTCCACACGCCGACTTTGCCCGCTTCGGAAAAGTTGTCGTCGGTGGTTTCAATGACTTTATCGCCGTCGAATGTGACCGTGAAATGATTTCCCTGAAACTCGACGCGCAGGGTGTGCCACACGCCGGGTTTAACCTTGTGGTTCACATTCTTGAACGCCACGCGACTGCCTTTGATGGTGTGGTAAATGGTCACGTTGTCTTCCAGGGCGTTGGCGCGGGCGATGTAATAATTGTCGGCATCCTTCGCGCGCCAGATGACGCCGCCCGCCTGATCTTCCTTGCCGGAGACGGGCTTGAACTTCACTTCGACAAAGCCGTCTTTAAGATTCGTATCGTTCTTCAAACAGATCGGGTAAGTGGCTTCGCCGGATTGTTTGAGGACGTTCGGCTTGCTTGGCGCGGTGTCGTCTTTTTCAACCGTCCACTTCGCGTTGCCGCTGCCGGTATTGGTGGCCGTCCAGCCGGTGGGAGCTTCGCCGACTTTGGCGTCGTCGAAATTGATCGTCTCGGCGAATACAGCGGTGGTTGTCAAACTTGTCATAACGATGAGTGCGTTGAGCGTTTTCATACTCATTGGCCCTTCTTCGAGTTGGTGTGGTCGAGTGCGCTGCGCAGGGTTTTTGCGAGCTTCATCGCATCGTCGTTCGCCCAGAAGTGCATGTAGAAGAGGCGCGGCACGTCATTCAATGCATGGCTATGCAATGCTACTGCTTGAACGCCGTTGTCCTGCAGAACCCTCATCACGGGTCCAACCTCTTTCCATGTCATCGCGAAGTCCCCAGCAATGGCGGCTTTTCCATCGCCGGTCGGCTGGAAGTTGATCGAAGTGCCCATTCCCATCGATGGCGGCGTATCCATCCCCTCTTCCGTGAGCTTCTCTGCGCGCGGCACGTTGAAATGCAGCACTCCGCCACTCACTTTGCCGGGGTAGCCAAGGATCTTCTTCACGGCGGCCACATCAAATCCGATATCTTCGCTCTCCTTCGCACCGCCGCCCTGGGGAAGAGGCGTCTTGGTGAGCGCAACCGCTTGCTTGATCGTCCGCGCCATCTTCACCGGGTCGCCGTGTCCACCCATGTGGATGTAGAGGATTCTTGGTGACTCCCCGATCAGATGGTTGTGGAGGGCTGTGACCTCCACTCCTCCGTCCTCAAGGGACTTCATCACCGGAGCGACCTCCTCTTCGGTGAGAACGAGATCGCCCATCACCATCGCGTCGTTCTTACCGACGTAGTGGAATGCCGCCCAGCCGCCCAAGGCGAGAGCGGGCTTGATTTCAGTGCCGCCGACAGTGACATGAAGGTCCTTGCGCGGCATGTTGAATCGGATCACGCCTCCGGGCAAGACGTCTCCGGGAAATCCGAATACGTCCGCGACGCTTTTCCATTCGACGGCGCCGACGGGTTTCTGATCCACCATGGGCTGTGCCCAGGAGATCATTGGCAGACAGACCGAGATGAGAAGTGCGGCAAGGCCGCGCACGGCCCGTGACAATTTTACATTTTCCATAAAGTTTCCTTTCATTTGATGACTTTGGTTTTCTTCGGTTTGCCCGAAGATGTTGTTTTATATTTTGTGCGTGGTGTTGAAAACTTTCAATGTTGTTCAGACATTTCAGGTTGAAATATGTATTACATTACAGTAGGCTAATGTCAATGAGAATTTCAAACCAATGGCTGCTTCTGCTTTACGGATTGCCCACGAAGAAAGGGGCGGCGCGCGTCAACCTCTGGCGGCAGCTTAAAAAGGCCGGCGCATTGCCGCTCAAGACCTCGGCCTATTTGATGCCCGATGAGCCGGAACATCACGAACGCTTTCAATGGCTGGCGCAACAAGTCCGCGACGGCGGCGGCGAAGCCACGATCATCCACGTCACCGAGATTGAAGGGCTTGCCAATGACGACATCGTTCGCCAGTTCAACGAGGCGCGTGCGGCAGATTATGACGTGCTGCGACCCGCTTTGAACGAACTGCTTGTCCGAAATAAAAAGCGGCGGGACGAATCGTTCGCAACAGATTTGGAAAAATTGACGCGGCAATTCGAGGATCTTCGCAAGATTGATTTCTTTGACTGCCCGCGAGCGCAAGATGTCCAAATGCTGCTCAAGCGCGCCGCCAATTTGCGGAGCGCCAAATCAAAAGCTTCACCGCAATTGGCCGTCAGAAAATTCCTCGGTAAGACCTGGCTCACCCGTCCCCGCCCACAAATTGATCGCGTGGGTTCGGCGTGGTTGATTCGCAAATTCATTGATCCGAAGGCCAAGTTTGTCTTTGCCAACATCCCGGCAAAATATCCCGATGCCATTCCTTACGATATGTTTGAAGTGGAGTTTTCACATCACGGGGACGACTGCACGTTTGAAACGCTCGTCAAACGGTTTGGCATCACGGAGAAGGCAGTTCTAAAAATCGCGGAGATGGTGCATGACACGGATTTGCAGGACGGAAAATTTCAGACGACGGAATGTGTGGGCATTGACCAAATCTTGAAGGGATGGGCGAAGAAAGGTTTGAGTGACAACGAACTTTTGGAACGCGGCGGTGAATGTTTCGACGCGCTATATCAACAGTTGCATAAATAAGATTTTACGAAGCAGGCGGCAAATTTAACATTTACCCATGACTGATTTTCTGCACGCGGTTCAAAACGGCTCGACCAATCTCTGGCTGTTTATTCCCGCCGCGATTTTGCTCGGCGCGTTGCATGGATTAGAGCCGGGTCATTCCAAGACGATGATGGCCGCGTTCATCGTCGCCATTCGCGGAACAATCGGGCAGGCGGTGTTGCTGGGATTGTCGGCGGCCATTTCGCACTCGCTCCTCATCTGGATTCTCGCCGCCGCCGCGCTGCATTATGGTAATCAGTTGAACGCGGAATCAGTCGAACCATATCTGCAACTCGGTTCTGCCGTGATGATTCTCGGTCTGGCAACATGGATGTTCTTTCGCACACGCCGCGAATTGCACGCGGCTCAACATCACGATCACGCGCACAGCGAATTGTTCGTTCTCGACATGGGGCACGGCAAACTGGAATTGAGCGTTTTTGAGGAAGGCGTGCCGCCCGTCTTTCAGTTGCACGCTCCAAAAGGCGAAAGATTGCCCGCCGCCAAGGACGTGACGCTGGAAACTGTTCGTCCCGATGGCGCGAGACAGACTTTCAAGTTCGTGGCCAAAAAAGATTTTCTCGAATCCACCATGGACATTCCCGAACCGCACGAGTTCGACGCAACGGTTGCAATTGGACACGGCCACCACAGTCATACTTGCCGCGTGGAGTTCCGCGAGGACGAACATCATCACCGCCATCATGACGAAGACGACGGCAGCAAAGAATTTCAAGACGCCCACGAACGCGCGCACGCACAAGACATCGCGAAGCGTTTCGGCGGACGCGCTGTCACCACACCGCAAATCATCCTGTTTGGCGTCACTGGCGGATTGATGCCGTGTCCGACGGCGTTCACAGTGCTGCTCGTCTGTCTGCAATTGAAAAAAGTGACGCTCGGCTTTGCGATGGTCGCCGCGTTCAGCTTCGGCCTTGCGCTCACGATGGTCGCGACAGGCGCGCTCGCCGCGTGGAGCGTGAGGCACGCCGAAAAACGTTTCAAAGGTTTCGGCGAGACGATGCGCCGTGCGCCCTATGTTTCCTGTGTGTTGCTGGTTCTGCTCGCTTTCTACATGGCGTGGCACGGCTGGCGCGGACTCAACCACTGACCGGGGGGAAGTGACGGTCAAATCGAATAGTCGTCGGAGAAAACTTTCACGTTTTTCAGCTCCACGAAAACCTGTTCGCCCGGCTTCGGCTGCAATTGCTGAAACTGTTCCTTGCTCAACTGCACGTTGAATTGTTCGCCGCTGTCCAGCCGTTTTAATTCCAGATTCGCCACCGGCCCGGCGGCATTGGAACGGACAACCAGCGCGGCCAGAGCGGGGCCGACCGCCTCGCGCGTGACACGGATGTCGTGCGGACGCACAAACGCGACGGCCTGGGTGTCGTTCTCGCCAGTTTTTTCGCCAATCGAAAATTCCGTCTCGCCGATGACGACGGCGCCATCCTTCACGCGGCCGCTGAACAGGTTCACGTTGCCGAGAAAATCATAGACGAACGGTGACACCGGGTTGTCGTAAATCTCCTCCGGCGTGCCGATCTGCTCGATCTTGCCGGC
>DMQW01000426.1:0-177 GCA_003455565.1 Limisphaerales bacterium | reverse complement strand
GCCTCTTCCTGATCGTGCGTCACAAACAAGGTCGTGATGTGGATTTCATCGTGCAACTGCCGGAGCCAGCGGCGCAGTTCCTTCCGCACCTTCGCGTCGAGCGCGCCGAATGGTTCGTCGAGCAGAAGAACTTTTGGTTCCACCGCGAGTGCGCGGGCGAGCGCGATGCGTTGCCGC
>DMQW01000440.1 GCA_003455565.1 Limisphaerales bacterium | reverse complement strand
GTAGCGCGGGCGATCCGTCCGATGCTATTGCTCTCGCTTGGCCGCAGTTTTCCGCGCCTTGGCGATGATTTTTTCGAGGTCAACTTCCAAAACCGAAGTGATGCGGAGCAAGGTGGCCAGCGTGGGGTTTTGCACTTCCTGCTCCACATAGCTGACCGTTTGCCGCGACACGCCCGCTTTTTGCGCCAGCACGTTCAGGGAAAGACCGCGCTTTTCGCGCGCCTCTTTTAGGAGACAGGCGACTTGCGAACTGATAGCGTCGTTTAGTTTGGCAACCGGCACCGGGAAGCAATACCGGAAAAGACGCTTGACGCCGGATGCCAGAATAATTACATGAAGCTTGAGAAAAAATCAATTCAATGAGCCTGCGCCTTTATCTCGACAACAGCGTCCTTAATCGTCCATACGACGACCAGCGTCAGCCGCGCATCTGGCTGGAGACATTGGCGTTGAGCATCATTCTGCAAATGGCCGAAGCGGGCGAAGTTGAATTGGTCAAATCGGCCCGTTCACGCTCTTGAAAATGACCGGTCGCCGCTGGCCATGCGCCGCCAATGGGTCGAACGTTGTCTCGCCCTGTCCGCGCCCGAACTCCCGCTCACCGAATCCATCCGCGCCCGCGCACTGGAAAGCGACGGCTTGACACCGCTCGACGCGCTGCACGTTGCCTGCGCTGAAACCGCCGCCGGCCATTTTCTCACTTGCGACGACCGGCTGGTGAAGCGGTATGCCGGGAAAATTGCCGTCTTGAATCCGCTGGATTTTGTCTTAAGCTTGAGTCAGGAATCTTTATGAGCATCCAAATTGAAACCGAACAGGCCGCCGTCGAGGAAGCCGCCGGCATTTTGCTCGAACGAATGCCGCCCTCCAAAGTGGCGCGGTTGTTGTCCGCCTGGCAAGTCGGCCACGGCGACTATCTGGCGTTGCGCGACAAACTGTTCACCGGCGAAACCGTGGACAGTCTTTACCAAAAAGCCAAGTCCGCGAGCGGCAAATAACGGCGCTTTGGAAGATGAAGGCAGAAGGATGAATGAAGAAATAGTTCAGCCGCCAGGCGCGCAATTCTTCATTTTTTTAACAGGCAAGCGACTTGAGAACTGATAGCGTCGTTTAGTTTGGCAACCGGCATGCCGAAGCAATACCGGAAAAGATCCTTGACGCCGGATGCCAGAATACTTACATGGTAAGGACACGAGAAAGAAAATCTATGAAACAGAAACTTCTTCAAGCAATGTTCGCGGTGCTTCTGTGCGCGGGCGCAAGCGCGCAAAACCATTGCATGATTGACACCTTCAGCCGTTCGGCGCAGATAATTTCCAAAGAAATCAAAGCACATGAAGCCGCGTATCTATCTTGAAACCACCATCCCAAGTTATTTGGTGGCGCGGCGCAGTCAGGACTTGCGGCTGGCGGCGGATCAGGAAACCACACAGCAATGGTGGGAATCAGAGCGGCACGACTTTTTACTTTTCATCTCGACCACCGTGTTGAAGGAAGTGCGGCGCGGCGATCCCACCCACGCGGCGGCACGTGCGGCGCGGCTGGTTGGTGTCCCGCTGCTGGGCGACTTGCCGGAGGCCAACGAACTGGCGAAGCGACTCCTGCGGGACGAAATCATCCCGGCCGTGGCTGCGGATGACGCCACGCATGTGGCATTGGCGGCGGCTCACCAGATGGATTTCCTGCTGACTTGGAACTGCAAACACATCAACAACCACAACATTCGCACGCGCATCCAGCATGCGTGCGAAGCGGTGGGGCTGGTGTGTCCTGACATTTGCACTCCCGCCGAATTGATGAAACTATAAACCATGAAAACCAACGAAATTCTGGAAGACATTTACCGCGTTCGCGCGGAACACGCGCGCGAGTGCAACTACGACGTGGACGTCATCTTCGCTGAGATGCGCGAAGAACTCAAACGCTTGCAAGCCGAAGGCTGGCAGGTCGTCTCTCCTGCGCCGCGCGAAAAAGAAACCGCCTGCGCCCTGCGCGAAGAACCGCCAAAAAAGAAACAAGGACAACAACCTTGAAAACCGCTACGACCGTTTGGACGCGGTTTTCCGCGCCTTGGCGATGATTTTTTCGAGGTCAACTTCCAAAACCGACGTGATGCGGAGCAATGCTAAACTTCAAATGCCCTTCGTCAATTTTCCAACGCACGTTTTAAGACCATCGGCGATGGCCTGAATCGTGAACAACGTCGGGTTTTCCACGCCGCGTTCGATGCCGCTCAAAAAAGCCCGGTCAATGTCGGCTTTGGCGGCGAGAGCTTCTTGGGACAATCCCTGCTCCAGCCGCAGCTTCCGAACCCGTTGACCGAACTGTTTCGCAATGTCATGGCGCATTTGCCGGATTTTAGCCGGAAACCCCGGTGACTGATGTAGGCTATAGACAACAGAACGCGCTTGACGCGGGCGCTGCGTTTTGCGAGGATTAACGCAATACCACGAAAAAAGAAATTCTATGAAACAAAAAATTCTTCAAATGATGTTTGCGGCGCTCGTATGCGCGGGCGCAAACGCGCAGGTCAACAGCGGCAGCAATGGCAGCGATGGCGCGTTCAATCCCACGACGAACAACACCGTCATCAACATGGCCGATCACCCGAATGGCATTTACCAATACACTTCCGTCAACATCCCGGGAAATGTGACGGTGACGTTTATTCCGAATGTGAACGACACGCCGGTTGTGTGGTTGGTGCAAAGCAACGTCGTGATAACCGGTATTGTGGATATTAGCGGGCAACCGGGTGGCTACAGTGCCGGAGTTGGTGGCCCTGGAGGTTACCGCGGTGGAAACGCAGGACAAAATGCGTCATCAGGTTTAGGTTCCGGCGGCGGAGGTGCATGGACTGGGGTTTCAGCGGGTTCCGGCGGAGCAGCTTCGTATGGCACGCTTGGATCAACAAATTCGTCCAGTGGATCTCGCGGGCTAATTTACGGTAACAGCTACCTAATTCCACTGCTGGGCGGCTCAGGTGGCGGTGGGTCATCGTCTAGCCTAACTGGCTTCGGCGGCGGTGGCGGCGGAGCTATTCTCATCGCATCTTCGGCCACCATCCAACTGAATGGTTCAATTTCCGCTTACGGAGGTTCTGGTTATTCAAATGGTGGTGATGGAAGTGGCGGCGCAGTTCGGTTGGTCGCCTTAACCATCACCGGTTCTGGGGTCATAGCCACAACCGGCATTAATGTTTATGGTGACGGACGGGTGAGGTTCGATACGTATTTGAACAATTTTGCAGGAGCTGTAAGCTATGCGGTCTTCACGCAAGGGTCGCAGTTTGTCGTGATTCCAACGGCTGGTTCAGGAACGCAATTGACGATTACGAGCGTGGCGGGCATGCCCGTGTCTGCATCACCTACGGGCATTATCACAACACCCGATGCGGTGATTTCGGCGCAACAATCCAACCCGGTTCCCGTCGTTGTGCAATGCTCGAATATCCCATTGAACACGGCAATCACCGTGACAGTGACACCAGTGGGCGGCGCGCCTGTCAGCGCTGTCGGCTATAACAGCACCGGCTCGCTGGGTTCAAGCACAGCGACAATTTCGATCACCATGCCAAGAGGCGGCGGTTTCATCTATGCCTCGGCCGCCACCGGTAATTGACGGGCGAATCAAGCGAACTTGATGAACATCCGCCTTCATGCTGGCACCTTATTGTTTGCCGTCGCATCGTTTTTGATGCCGACGGTTCTGCATGCGGATGTTTTCTCACCGACAATGAGCTACAGCTATGCGGACGGCGTGGCTCTCTCACCCGATGTTAGTTACCAATTCAATGAAGGTATCGGCCTTTCACCCGTTGTCAGCTACCAGTATTACGAGTGGCCGGGCGATGGCGTATTGCAACTGTCGAGCAGTCCGCGAGTGAGTTATCTTTTCTACTCTTATTTAGGTCCTACGCCTGCTCTGCCAACGGCATTTTCAACCACCAGTTTGCCGCCAACAAACATGGTTGCGCGCCCGCGCGTGCCAAGCGGCACGCAATTCTTGGTTTATACAAGCGGCGCATTCGCCAGTGGCGTTCCGTTGGATACGAACAAGATGACCATTGTGCTAACGCACGGCTGGATGAGCAGTTCGGACGCGTGGCCAAAAGATATGGCAAATGTTCTGACCAGCCAAGGTTTTGGCGCGACCGCCAACATTGTGGCTTGGGACTGGCGTGTAAATGCGAACCTGTCTGCTGGTTTGGAGATTTCTGCTGCAAGAACACCAAGTGAAGGCGAAGCGCTTGGCGGGGAATTGCTTTATCTCTTGGGCGCAAACTACAACAAGCCGATTCATTTCATGGGACACAGTCTTGGAACAATGGTGAACTGCCGAGCAGCGGATTTCATTCATGGAGATGCCAAAAACAGTCCCGGAAAAATTCCCGGCTCTACGCTTAAACTCAACCCGCAGAATACGCACATGACAATGTTCGATGAGGCTGGAGCGGTCGGCGTAGCCAATGCGCTTTCTTTGGTTACCTATATGCTTTTCCTTCCGACCAGCGGCGACACCGGAGATTTGATCAACAATTTCTGGACGAAGGTAATTCCTGACCATTCGGCTTGGATTGATAATTACATCAGCGAAGTTGGACGTTTGCACCACGAAGCTGCAAATGTTCTTTTGTGGAGAAGGTTTGCCGTTCCTGTGATAAGCGACATCAGCAGCGGGCTTCATGCTTATTCCTATGACTGGTATTCAAACACTGTAGCTGCCCCGCTAATCAGTGCCATAGGGCATAGATTTTCATTCGAGCGAAACACTCTCTCACCACTTCCGCCGAGCGGAACTTATTTTTTGCAGAGTGCCGACTTGATTGATTCGCCATTTGTCGTGACTCCGCTGGATGCGGCAACCGCAAACAGTTTAAGTTCCGGGCGGGCGCTGGTATATCCCACTCTTCAAGCCTACAATGGTTTGAATGTAGCGGGTAATGCTTATCTGAATGGTTTGAACGCCGCTGGCAATGTTTATCTCGACGGGATTCAACATGCTGGAGATTTTTTGTATGATGTCACCGAATGGGTTCTTTCAGATTTCAATGGTCAATCGGCTTATGTCGGAACTGGAACTGCTGGCTCAACTCCGGCTTACATGATTCCGGCTGGCTCTGCACCACTTCAATTTTTTTGGGATTTGCCGTTCACGCTGCAAAAGTCAACAGCCTCACCCCTCGCTCTTAATGGAGCAAACGGGCCAATCATTCACCCCGCAGATGCAGGCCCAGATATTACCAACAACACAGCAGTCTATGTGTGGCTGCCAGTAATTGTGCCGAGCAACACAGTCGGAATGTCATTTGAGTTCAAGATTGTTGGAGCGGGGACGAACGAATACATGACAATGGGCGTCTCGAACGAAAACTATTTCACAATGGAATCGAAATTCTTGGATGATGGCGTGTGGATGTCCAGCGGCGTGATCGAGATTTCAAAATACGCTGGGAAGCAGACGCAGCTTTTCTTCAGCATGAATGGCGATAGCGGACTGCCGGACGGAAAATTGAGCGTGCGCGGAATCCAGTTTTTAACCGTTGCACCGCCAACCCTGAATATTTCAGTGAACGGCAATCAAGCGGTGCTTTCCTGGCCTGTCATAACAACGGGCTGGCAACTTGAGCAGACAGATGCGTTGTCTTCGTCAAATCAATGGACAGACGTAACGAACGCTCCCGGCGTTTTGGATTATGAGAACACGGTGACGAATGTTTTGAACAGTGGAGCAAGATTTTATCGGTTGAAGAAGTAGCATCGGGCGGAGCGTTCGCCGTGGCAGGCAATTCCTAAAATCGGAGCGCCAGCTTACAGCCGGCTTACGATGTTCTTGGTTCATTGGAACGTGAGGGGCTTGACCGCGTCCAAAGCCGGCTGCAAGCCGGCGCTCCGGCGGCTCCGTCAAGTCGTTCCCTGGCCGGAACCGCTTTAATTCATTGCTTTCCTTAATCCGCCAAATTGTTAACCTGCCTCATGCCTTTCAGTAAATTAGGCCTTTCGCCCGTTGTTTTGGACGGCGTCAAGGCGATGGGTTATGTCGATCCGACGCCCATCCAGCTCCGCGCCATACCGTTGGTTTTGGCCGGCAAAGACGTCATCGGCAGCGCGCAGACCGGCACGGGCAAGACGGCGGCGTTTGCGTTGCCGATTCTCTCGAAACTCGGCCACCACAATCCCGTCGGCCCGCGTGCGCTCGTCTTGGAGCCGACGCGCGAACTCGCTTCACAGGTGGAAACCGCCATTCGTGATTATGCGCGCTTCACGAACCTGAAAGTCACCGTCGTTTATGGCGGCGTCGGTTACGGCAAACAAAACGATGAACTCCGCGCGGGTGCGGACATCGTCGCCGCCACGCCCGGACGCTTGCTCGATCATCTGGAGCAGGGCACGTTGCGTCTGGACAAGGTTGAATTTCTCGTCCTCGACGAAGCCGACCGGATGCTCGACATGGGATTTTTGCCCGACGTCCGCCGCCTCGTTGAAAAATGTCCGCGTGCGCGCCACACCGCGCTTTTCTCCGCCACCATTCCGCCGCAGATCGAAACGCTCATCCAATGGGCGATGCACAGTCCCGAAACCATCGAGATCGGCGCGCGCCGCACGCCGGCCGAGACGGTGAAGCACGTCATCTATCCCGTTTCTGATTCGCAGAAATCCGATTTGCTGCTCCAGTTGCTCGAACGTGTGAATTACAATTCCGTGCTGGTTTTCTGCCGGACGAAACACGGCGCGGATCGCATTGCCGGTCTGCTCAAGCGCCACAATCACGCCGTAGCCGTGCTGCATTCCAACCGCACGCAGAAGGAACGCGAACAGGCGCTGGAAGGTTTTCGCAACGGCAAATACGAGGTGCTCGTCGCCACGGACATCGCCGCGCGCGGACTCGACATCGCGGACGTCAGCCACGTCATCAACTACGACGTGCCGCAACATCCGGAAGATTACATCCACCGCATCGGGCGCACGGGCCGCGCGGAGCATACCGGCGACGCCTTCACGATCATGATCGCCGAGGATGCGCCCCACGTTTTCGCCATCGAACGATTCATCAG
>DMQW01000460.1:7651-18428 GCA_003455565.1 Limisphaerales bacterium | reverse complement strand
AAATGTCAATATAGTTTGCTATACCACTGCGGTTGGACCGTTCGGCGCCACGAACACCTTTACCCAGACTCTGGGCACACTGCCGAATGGTGTCTATCAGTTTTACGCGACTGTGGCCGACAGCGCAGCCGGCACGGCCACCTCCGTGACCAACACTTTGACGGTTTACGCGGTCGGTAATACGGGACTGGGCGGAACGGTGGTCTATACGGATTCAAACGGGCTTAATCCCGTTTCTGGACCAGCCTATGTCGGCGGCTATGTTGTTCAAACATTCACGGCCAACGGCACGTTGATCCTCCCGTCCTCTGCCAGCGCCGATGTGCTGGTGGTGGCCGGCGGCGGCGGCGGCGGCGGGCCTTATGGCGCGGCGCCGGTGCGGGCGGGTTGGTCTACTCGAATCTCTCGCTGAGTGGCGCATCATACGGTGTCACCGTCGGTGCCGGTGGTGCCGGAACCGCCGCTAATACTCACGGGGCAAACGGAAATAATTCAGTTTTCAGCACCCTGACCGCCCTTGGCGGCGGCGGCGGCGGCCTTGGCTACAATACTATCGACAGCTCCAGCGTAGCCGGACAAAATGGAGGTTCTGGCGGCGGCGGCGGCGGCGGCTTAGGGAACCCTCCCCAAAACGGTGGCACAGCCACACAGCCTGGCAGTGTCAGTGGCGGCTTTGGTAACGACGGATATGGCGTTGCGGGCCCCGCTTATGGCGGCGGTGGCGGTGCCGGAGCTGCGGCGACATCCGCGGCCGGTGGGAATGGCTTGCCATATGCCATCAGCGGCGTGACCAACTATTATGCTGGTGGTGGCGGGGGCTGCAACGGCGGGGGGTCAGGCGGCTCGGGCGGCGGCGGAAACGGACCAACAAGCGGTGCTCCAGGTGGCAACGGTGCAGCCAACACCGGCGGTGGTGGTGGTGGTGGTTTTAGCCTCACCGGCGGCTCCGGCGGCTCCGGCATCGTCATCGTCAGGTATCCCTACGTCGCTAACCCGCCCGTGTCGGTTGCGGTGATCAGCCCGACCGACGGCCAGTCATTCCTCATGGGTTCTTCGACCTCCGCCACAGCTTTCGTCGCGGGTAGCATGGAGCCGTCTTCGGTGACTTACCATTACAAACTGACGACGGCCGGCAGTTACACGGCTACCGCTGCGGTTGGGCCGTTCAATAACACGAGCACCTTTACGCAGACGCTGGGCACACTGCCAATGGGTGCCTATCAGATCTACGCGACCGTGGTTGACGGCATCTCCGGCACGGCCACCTCCGCGACCAACACCTTTACCGTTTTCTCGACTGGTAATACGGGTTCGGGTGGAACGATCGTCTATACGGATCCCAGCGGGTTGAATCCCGTTTCTTCACCGCCCTATGTCGGCGGCTATGTGGTTCAAACGTTCACGGCCAACGGCACGTTGATCCTCCCGTCCACGGTCACCGCCGATGTGCTGGTGGTGGCCGGCGGCGGCGGCGGCGGCGGGCTTTATGGCGACGGCGGCGGCGCGGGCGGGTTGATCTACACGAATCTCTCGCTGGGTGCCGGAACCTACAGTGCCAGCGTCGGTGCCGGCGGTTACGGAAGTGGCTATAACACTAACGGGTTCAACGGGAATAATTCAGTTTTAGGCACCCTGACCGCCTTGGGCGGCGGCGGCGGTGGCGCGGGCTACTTAGGCAACGCACCCGGACAAAATGGTGGTTCTGGCGGCGGCGGCGGCGGCGGTGATATTGGTGGCTTTGGCGCAGGCACAGCCACCCAGCTTACCAGCGCCAGTGGCGGCTATGGTAACAACGGATATACTACTGGCGATGGCTCTGCACATGGCGGCGGCGGCGGGGCCGGAGTTGCGCCGACATCTGCGGCCGGTGGCGATGGCTTGCCATTTGCCATCAGCGGCGTGACCAACTATTATGCCGGTGGCGGCGGGGGCTGCAACGGTGGTGGAACCGGGGGCCTGGGCGGCGGCGGAGCCGGAAAAGATACCGTTAATGGTGCAGGTGGCAACGGTGTAGCCAACATCGGCGGTGGTGGTGGTGGTGGTCTTAACGCCCAGGGCGGCAACGGCGGTTCCGGCATCATCATCGTCAGGTATCCCTATGCCGCCAGCCCATCCCTGTCGGTTGCGTTGACCAGCCCCACCGGCCAGTCATTCTTCTATGGTTCTTCGGTTCCCGCCACCGCCTTGGTCGCGGGCGGCACGGTGCCGTATTCGGTGACTTACCATTACAAACTGGCGACGGCCGGCAGCTACACGGCGACCGCTGCGGTGGGGCCGTTCTATGATCCGAGCACCTTTACCCAGACGCTGGGCGCATTCTCGGTGGTGGGCACCTATCAAGTCTACGCGACCGTGACCGACGGCGCCGCAGGCACGGCGACTTCCGTGACCAACACCTTTGCGGTTTCATTGACCACCGGCATCGCGGTGCAGGACGCCAATTTTGAAACACCGGGTGTTCTATCCGGTGCTCCATTTTGGGCGCACATCAACCCCGTCTGGAATCCGGACACTAATAATTCCATTGGTAATCCATACCAACAGAATAGTGTGTTCCAATCGCCGCAAGATGGTAATGAACAATTTACATTTACCGGCATCGATCCCGGCGGGATTGATTGGGTTGTATTGCTCAATACCAACACCGTTTCAATCAGCCAGGACTTGCTTGCCAGCGTGAATGCCGGAGACACCATTTCGCTGACCTTCTATGGCGGGCGAAGCCAGCAAGCCAGCACGGTTGACGGGGGTGTTTTTACGGCCGCGTTCATGGTCGGCTCGACGCCTTATAGCATGTCAGTGGACACCACTGTTTTGGCAACCAATTCCTGGCAGAGTTACACGCTGACCCAGGTCATTACCAACTCGGGCGATCTCAGTCTTCAATTCAGCGCGGTGAGCGGAGATCCCTGGTTGGACAACATCAGCGTCGTCCGGACGATTCCACCATCGCCTGTGTCTGTGCCGCCGGTTCTGGGCGCACCCAAGGTATCGGGTGGGAACCTGATCCTGACCGGCACGGGCGGCACGCCGAACGCCAATTACACTTGGTTGAGCACAACCAACCTGTCGGCTCCGATCACTTGGACGACGAACAGCACCGGCACGCTGAATGGCGCGGGTGCCTTCACGAACTCCATTTCGATCACCAACCGGACCAGTTTCTTCCGGCTGCGGCTGCCGTGAGATGTGGGGTTAAGTAAATAGTAAATAATGTCAGACACCCGGGGACGCAGGTCCCCGGGCGTTTGAATTTTCAAATAAATGAGCTAAATTGGTTGGTAGTTGAAATAAAATGAAAAACCTTAAATCAAACACCGGGTCGGATCAGGAAGGGCGCCTTCCCAGCAGGGGATTTACGTTGATTGAACTGCTGGTGGTGATCGCCATCATCGCCATTCTGGCGGCGATGCTGCTGCCGGCACTCACCAAGGCCAAGAATAAGGCCAAAAGCATTCAATGCATCAGCAATATGAAACAGATCGGGTTGGCTGCGCTGATGTATAAGGATGATAACGCGGGCTTTTTGGTGTCGCTTTGGCGTCAGGCAGGTGTAGGCACTCCGTGGAATTATGACCCAGACAAATTTGTTGTCCAGGTGTCAGATCTGCTCTGGTGGCAGGACGCGTTGCGGCTTGGAGGCTTTGCGCCCAGTCGGAAGATTTTTGACTGCCCTTCGGTCACGTGGTTCGCGGGCGGTGCAGTAAATATAACAACTGGTTCAGTCAGCACCAATAATTACCTGGGAATCGGCCTGAACCATTTGGAATTCGCCAATCTCCAAGCGGGCGATAATCGCATTAACATCAAAGAGTCCATGGTGTCCAACCCCAGCCAGGGTGCGTATGCGGGGGACTCGGCTGGAATCCTTAACCAAAATCTGGGGAAACCTGATTTATGGGTTGAAGACAAGGGGGTTTCGGATTATACGGGAACCGGGAATGGATTTTTTCGTCCCCCAGCAATTGGCCCAACCCAATCACCCCGCTGCGAGACGGGAATACGGTTCCCCGGCATGGTGGGCGGGTGAACATTCTTTTTTTTGATGGCCACGCGCAGTCTATGAAAAATAGTGCCTTGGGCTATTTCCTGCCACGAACCGATGCCGGCGCCTTGTGGGCGCGGGATCATGCCACCCCAACTTGTCCGACCTATTGAACCATGAACTATATCCCATGTCCGTCCCATATTTGGTTCAAGGCAATGAGCGTTTTGCTGCTTGCGATTGTCCTGATGTCATCATCCGTTGGTTGCACCCGGCGCGATACGGTGGCGACGACACAACCCGAAGCGACCTTGGACGAACTGAGTTCCGCCGCCAGCGCCTGGCTGATGATGAAGGGAAAACTGCCGCAAAACGTGAACGAACTCACCAATATTCCATCGTTGAAGAACAAGCGTCTGCCCACACCGCCGCCAGGCAAAAAGCTGGCCATCAACCCCGTCACGCAGCAGGTGGTTTTTGTTGACGAATAAGTTACTGGAATGATCACCAACAGAAAGCCGAAAGACTGGCGCGATTGATGGCAGCGGTCTGGAAAGATTTTTATCCGCAATATTTAGACAAGAACAGCGCGACCGGCAATAATCGGGCGCCAAATGTTGTGCTGGAATCATCAAGATGAAAAATAAAATTCTCCGGTTGGTGGCTTTGATGGCGTTGGTCTTTTTCAACAGCCTTTCAGATGGTGCGTTAGCGGCGGATGCGTTGGTTGATGGATTCGCGCATCCGCCGGACTCGGCCAAGCCGTGGGTTTACTGGTATTTTATGGATGGCAATCTCACGCGCGAGGGCATGACGGCGGATCTGGAGGCGATGAAAAACGCCGGCATTGGCGGCGGAATTTTTCTGGAGGTGAACGTCGGCATCCCGCGCGGACCGGTGGTGTTCATGAGTCCGCAATGGCAAGACCTGATGGCCAACGCGCTTCACGAGGCGGACCGGTTGGGCATCCAGATCGCGCTTGGCTCCGGCCCCGGGTGGTGCGGAACGGGCGGGCCGTGGATCAAACCCGAACTGGCGATGCAACATCTCGTCGCCAGTGCAACCAACGTGACCGGTCCGATGCAGTTCTCCGCGCCGCTGACGCAACCCCGTCCACGCACGCCGTATTTCGGCGAAGACACGTTGACGCCGGAATTGAAAAAAGAGTGGCAGGATTTTTACCGGGATGTGGCGGTGCTCGCCTTTCCGACTCCGGACGGCACGAACCGGATTGCCGATGTGGAGGAAAAGGCGCTTTACCATCGCGACCCATTTTCTTCGGTGGCGGGAGTGAAGCCGTTCCTGCCGTCGCCGGCGGAGTTTCCCGCGCTGCCAACGAATGACTGCATCAACCCGGGAAACATGGTTGAACTGACGGCCAAAATGTCGGCCGATGGACGACTCGTCTGGGAGGTGCCACCGGGGCGTTGGACCATCATGCGCTTGGGGCGCACGCTGACCGGCCAGACGACGCGACCGTCGCCGCAGCCGGGTCTCGGCTTTGAAACTGACAAGTTTGATCGCGCCGCGCTCGACGCTCATTTTGCCGCGTTCATCAAAAAAGTTTTGGCGCAAACCGGTCCGCACACCAATGCCAGCGGCGGCTTGACGATGCTGCATTTTGACAGTTGGGAAATGGGGTCGCAAAACTGGTCGTCGCAGTTCCGCGAGGAATTTCAAAAGCGTCGCGGCTATGATCCATTGAAGTTTTTGCCTGCGTTCACGGGCCAAATCGTGACCAGCCCGGAAATCTCCGAGCGTTTCCTGTGGGACGTGCGGCGCACGGCGCAGGAGCTGTTGGTTGAAAATCACGTCGGCTATCTCGCTGAACTGGCGCACCAAAATAATCTCACGCTTTCCGTCGAGCCATACGATTTGAATCCGGCCGGCGACCTCACCATGGGCCGCGTCGCCGATGTGCCGCAGTGCGAATTTTGGTATCTTGGCTTCAACTCGCTTTTCAGCGTCATTGAAGCGGCCTCCATCGCCCACACTTGCGGCCGACCGGTCGTCGCGGCGGAAGCCTTCACCTCGCTTCCCGGCGAAGATTGGAAGGCCGATCCTGCGGCGTTGAAACCGCTGGGCGACTGGGCGTTTTGCTCGGGCGTAAACCGTTTCGATTTCCACCGTTTCCAGGCCCAGCCGTGGAATGACCGCTGGCCCGGCATGACGATGGGGCCGTTCGGCGTCCACTGGGATCGCACGCAGACTTGGTGGAACATGGTGCCGGCCTATCACGAATACCTCGCGCGCTGCCAGTTCCTATTGCAACGCGGCGTGACGGTGGCGGACGTCTGTTTCATTGCAATGGAAGGCGCACCACAGGTTTTTCGTCCGCCAAGCTCGGCCACGACCGGCTCGCCGCCGGATCATTTGGGTTACAACTTTGATGGTTGCGCCCCGGAGACGCTGATCGAACGCGCCGAGGTGCAGCAGGGCAACCTGGTATTTCCCGGCGGCACGACGTATCGGATGCTGGTATTGCCGGAGCAGCAAACCATGACGCCCAAACTGCTTCACAAAATCGAATCGCTGGTTCGCGCAGGCGTCACGGTGTTTGGCCCGCCGCCATTGAAATCGCCGAGCCTGGAGAATTTTCCCCAGTGCGATGCCGAGGTGAAAAAACTGGCGCAAAAAATCTGGGGCGACTGCGATGGAGAAAAAGTTTTCGCCCACTCATTCGGCAAGGGTCGCGTGTTATGGCGCAAGACGGAAGTGAAGCCGGGTGAGCAATACGGCGATTATGCTGCCGTGACGAACGTGCTGGCCGGGATGAACCTGCCGCCGGATTTCGCAGCGGACGGGCCAATCCGCTTCACACATCGGCGCGATGGCGATGCGGAAATTTATTTCGTCGCGAACGCAACAAAAAAGCCGGTGGTTGCCGACGCGCATTTCCAGGTGCATGGATTGGTTCCACAAATCTGGAATCCGCTGACAGGCGAAATGACGAAGCCAGCACAGTTCACCACCTCGACGAATGGCGAGACCGTTCCGCTGACTTTCGGTCCGGGCGAGTCGGCTTTTGTGATCTTTCGCCAACCGGTCGCCGAGATTGATCCCGTCTTGAGTTTGACCCGCAATGGCAAACCGCTTGCGATCATTCAGCATTCACCGGCCATCATCCTTCAGAAGGCGACTTACGGTGTGCCCGGCGATGCCATCCGAACCCGCGATGTGAGAGAAAAATTACAGGCGCAGGTGGATCGTGGGGAACTCGATATTCAAGTCATTGATTTGGCGAAAGACAACGATCCGGCCTATGGCGTGGCGAAGACCCTGCGAGTTGAATACACCGTGGATGGCAAGCCGGCGATGGCGACCGGTCGTGATCAGGAAATGATTACGCTGGAAACAGCGTCGGCCAGTTGCGAGCCGGAGGCAAAACTTGAGCGTGACGCCGATGGTCAATTCCTCCTCACGGCTAAAACTCCGGGCCGGTATGAAATCCAAACCGCGCGCGGGAAGAAATCCGCGGTTAATATTGCCACTATTCCTCTACCCGTTGAAATCAGCGGCTCATGGGATGTGAGTTTCGATCCCAAATGGGGTGGCCCGGCGGAAATAGCTTTCGACTCGCTGGACGACTGGAGCCAGCGATCGGAAACCGGCATTAAATATTATTCCGGCACGGCCGTTTATCGAAAATCATTCTCCACGCCCAATCTGGCACCAGGTCAAAAATGGTTTCTGGATTTGGGCATCGTAAAAAATCTAGCACGTGTCCGGCTGAACGGACATGACTGCGGCGTGGCTTGGTGTCCGCCGTGGCGCGTGGAAATTACCGGTGCCATTGCCAACGGAACGAATGAACTGGAAATCGAAGTCGCCAATCTTTGGCCGAACCGGCTGATCGGCGACCAGTCGTTGCCGGAGTCAGAGCGCCGGACGTGGACCACCCACAATCCTTACACCAAAGATTCGCCGCTGCTGCCTTCCGGTCTGCTCGGTCCGGTCACGCTCCACACGGAAGTGCAATCAAGATTTGAAATGAAATGAAAAAGGAATTCATTAAATCATTACTTGCTGCGCCAGCGTCAAGCAGTGAATTCCAATCAGTGCTCATCAAGCAGCGGTTGCTGGCCACGCCGACGCAACCGAAGGTCGTCACCATCAATGCCATGAACGAGTGGCCAGAAGGAAGTTGCCTCGAACCAGCGGAGAAATACGGCTACGGCTATCTCGAAGCCATCAAGGCCATCTTTGGAACCGATCCCTCTTCAATCAACAATGTCACCGCGAGCAAACCATGACATTGGAAACATTTTTTACACACAGAGATATTCGGCGGAAACTCCGTCTAGTTGTGCTTGCGGCAGTTCTGGCGGGCTTGGTGTCCGCGATGGACTCCGTCGCTGCCAGCACGAACTTGTTCGCGCAGAGTTACACTGGGCAAAGAAATAATTTCTCCGGTCAGGTGGGTTTTGAGTTTGTCCCGGCGGCCCCGCTTTCGGTGACAGCCGTGGGCCGGTCGGTCAGCGGCGGCGCCCTCCAGAGTTCGCATCTGGTGACGCTTTGGGATGTCACCACGAAGGAGACACTGGCGCAGGTGAGCGTTTCGTCTACTTCAAGTGTGGATGCGTATGGTTTCGCTTTCAAGTTACTCGCCAGTCCGGTGGTGCTGGACAAAGGCCGGAGTTATCGCCTCACGTCCAGCGAGACGTCCGGGGGCGATTCGTGGATGGACATCGGCGACATCCGCGCGCATCTGGCGGTGGCCGACGCGGGGCCGGGGGTATCCACGACGGGCAACGGTTATCCTGAATCGAGCTACGGCATCGGCGAGCAAGGCTACGGTCTGCCTACTATTTATTTCGATACGAACGGGATTGCGCCGGTTCTACTCCAGGTAGGCCACGCGCCGCCGACACCGTTGCTTCGTGACGTTCAGGCCGGCTATCTGTTGAACTGCACTTTCCGGGCGATTCGACCTTATAGTTGGTCACAGACTCCGCGTCGGCCACCGCCAGCTTCACGCCGCCGGGAACGAACTTCAACGGTGTTGACTTTCTCGCCGGCCCGGGGACGATGTGGGTGGACGATGTGCGCGTGTATCCCTGGCAGGATTATCCGACCAACTACGTTCCTGCACCCAATCCCATCGCGCTCCAAAGTAATTATCTGTTAGGAGTGCAAAGTTGTTCTCTGTGGAAGGAGGGTGACGCTTATGCCGGGTGGGGTTATGTCGAATCCTACGCCTGGCGGCGGACGCCCTACCTAGGCTGGTATGACGACGGCAACCCCGAGGTCGCGGACTGGGAGATCAAGTGGCAGGTCGAGCACGGCATTGGCTTCGAGATGTATTGCTGGTATCGGCCCAACGATGCCATCAACTATCCCATTAAAGATGGCGTCTTGGAGCAGGGCCTTCGCGATGGATTCTTCAATGCCCGCTACAGCCAGCTCAAGAAATTCGCCATCATGTTTACCGATCAGGGCGCTGGCCAGACTAACCCAAACGACTGGACAAACAACATTATCCCCTATTGGATTGAATACTTCTTCAAAGACCCGCGCTATCTGAAGATCAACGGTAAGCCGGTCGTTTCGATCTATTCCTACGGCGACTTCGAGAACAACTTCGGCGGCGTGACTGGCGGCAAGCAGGCAACGGATGCTTTGCGTGCCGCATGTGCCCAGGCGGGTTTCCTCGGGGTGATCATACTTATGGAAGAACGTAGCGGTAGTATTAGCGTCATGCAACAGATGCAAGCGATGGGGGTTGACTACTGTTACGCCTACACCTGGGGCACCGGCGACGTGCCGACTCAGGAGCAGGACAATTTGAACCAGCGCAACGCCGCGTCGTCAATTGGCTTCCAGAATATTCCGAGCCTCTCCGTCGGTTGGCAGACCTCCCCTTGGACTGGCAGCCCGGAAGGTAACGGCTGGGCGTCGGTGCCCGCCTACAAGGGTCTCGCCCAATGGGCGAAAGACACATTCATGCCCACCTTGCCGACGAATTCGCTGGGTCGCAGCATGGTTCTGTTGCCCAATTGGAATGAATTTGGCGAAGGCCACTTCATCATGCCCTCGACGCTGGCGGGTTTTGGTTATCTGGATGCCCTGCGCTCGGTCTTTACCAGCGGTGGTTCACACATAGACTCGGTTCCAACCGATGCGCAAAAACTCCGCTTCACGGTGCAGTATCCGAGGTCCCCGGCGCAAACCCTGCCGGTCTCCGCCGGCCTCCAACTCTGGTTGAGGGCCGATGCCAGTGTCACGACCAATGGCAGCGGCATGGTCACCAAATGGGCCGACCAATCCGGCTTGGGAAATGATGCGATCGCCACGGATCCGACCCACGCTCCAGCCCCCCAATTAAACTCCCTGAACGGCCTGCCCACGTTGCGGTTTAATGGCACGCCCCAGTATCTTGACGTCGCCAACTCCGCGAACATCTCCGGTCTTGCGGAGGACGTGACCATCATCACGGTCGTGTCGCATGACAATCTAACCGGCGGTTATCGTTCCTGCGGTGTGAGCAAGACCTCGGGCAATATTCCGGCGCCATTCGATTGCTGGTGCACCACAGGGACCGGTGCCGGTGCCCCTCAATTTTTTCTGGGTAATGCCGTCCCCAACCAATACAGCGTTTTTGGCGGCTTCGTCGCGCCGCAGGTGGGCGTGGGCGTCTATAACATCATGGGCGTAAGTTGGGGGAACGGGACCGTGGATCAGTATTTAAACAGCAATGGCAACGGACAATTTGTATATACCAACTCGCCGGCCGACGGTGGTGGAACGTTGCGCATCGGCTCGCGTGCCGACTTGGGCACGCAGCTTCAGGGG
>DMQW01000460.1:3441-7400 GCA_003455565.1 Limisphaerales bacterium | reverse complement strand
CGCAGCTTCAGGGGAACCTGGCGGAGGTTGTGATTTATCAGCCGGCATTGTCCGATGCAGACCGCTCGAATGTGTTTCAGTATCTGGCAGGCAAGTATGCGCTGAATATCCCCGTGCTGGGGCCGCCAAGCCTGACTGCGCTCGTGACGAATGCTAACTCGGTGCAGATCTCCTGGCCATCCGCGTATAGCGGCTTCGCCTTGGAGAGCCGGACGACTCTTGGCAATGGTGCTTGGATTCCGGTGGCCACGAATCCTCCTAACAACACGATTAAGTTGGGAATTACGAACGTCACGTGCTACTTCCGTCTCCGGCCACAGTAGTTCACGACTGGTTGGACATAATATACTTTTGAATTTAAGATGCAAATATACGCGCCTCCGAAAGTTTTTTTACGGAACGGAAGAATTTCCATTTCAGGATTCCAAACCCCGAAATGGCTGGCGTTGTCTTTGGCCGCCTTGCTGGGGCTGACCGCGACCGTTCAGGGGCGCTTGGAAGTTGTCAACGGCGACTTTAGCGACCTCACCGGATTGACGCCGGGCGACGATGGCTGGTATTCCGGGATGCCGAAGGGCTGGACTGGTTCGGACGGCACCTATGCCGTCAACAGCAAGTATGTCGCGACGCCGCCGACCTGCAATCCATCCCAGTTGGGCCGCCTGCGCCAACTGGTCGGCACCTTGGAAAAAACTTCCGACGTCGTGTTGACGTTTGATGTCTCGGACGTCTTCAATGGCGAAACAATTTTGAAGGCGTCCATTCTGGACGGCAAGCAGAATCAACTCGCGAGCGGCCAATTCGCCGACGGAGACAAACAAACGCTGGTGGCGAAGTGGGTGCCCGCCGGCACGGCAATCGTCATTCTTTTTCAGGCCACCCAATCCACACCCGCGCTCGACAATGTTTCGGTGGCGGTTCGAGAGCCGGGTTCCACCGCGCCCGACGCGGCCAAACCACGCGCCGTGTCCGAGCCCATCACCGTTGCCGCCTATTATTATCCCGGCACGCATCCGGATCCGCGCTGGGACAAAAATAAGTATCCCGGCTTCACGGAGTGGGATGAAATCAAAGCTGCCAAGCCGCGCTTTCCAGGACACGTCCAGCCCAAACCCCCGGTCTGGGGTTATCAAAACGAAGCACTGCCCGAAGTCATGGCGCAGAAAATCGCCGCCGCCGCCAACTACGGCGTGAACGCCTTCATCTTCGACTGGTATTATTACAACGACGGGCCGTATCTCGACGATGCGCTGGACGAAGGTTTTCTCCACGCGACCAACAACGCCCGTGTCAAGTTCGCCCTCATGTGGGCAAACCATGACTGGTATGACATCCAGGGTTACAATCCCGCTGACAATAATCTCAAGCTGCTGTATCCGGGCAAGGTCACGCCTGCGACTTGGGATAAAATTTGCGATCTGGTCATCGCCCGATACTTCAAGCACCCGAGCTATTGGTTGGTAGATGGTAAACCCTATTTCTCCATCTACGAAATGAGCCAGTTCCTTGATAGTTTTGGCTCGATTGAAAACGCCCGTGCCGCGCTCGACAAATTCCGGGCCAAGGTTCGCGCCGCCGGATTCCCCGGTTTGCATGTCAATGCGATTGTCTGGGGCGAGCCAAATCTGCCCGGCGGCAAAACCCCGCCCGGCTGGCCCAAACTCTGCCGCGACCTCGCGCTCGATAGCCTGACCAGTTACACTTGGGTGCATCACGGCGCCCTTAACAACAATACCTTCCCGGTGTCCGATTATGTCTGGGGCCGCAGGCAATATCTGGCGTTCTGGGCGCGTGCAAAGACGGACTATTCAATCCCCTATTTCCCGAATGCCATGATCAATTGGGACAACAGTCCGCGCGCGGCGGCCAACGCCGATTGGAGCCATCCCGCCGGGCCGACCGTGAATTCGGTCGTCACGGGCAACACGCCAGCCGCGTTCAAGCGATCCTTGCAGATCATCAAACAACGGTTGCTGGCCGCGCCGACCCAGCCGAAGATCCTCACCATCAATGCTTGGAACGAGTGGCCCGAGGGTAGTTGCCTCGAACCAATGCAGCAATACGGCTACGGCTATCTCGAAGCCATCAAAGCCGTGTTTATGGACGCCAGCGGAGACAATCTGGCTGATAACCCGGAAAACCAGCCGGAAATGGAAGATACCTACGTCAGCCTGACCGACCAGCTCGGTCCTTGGATCTGGGCGGAAAAGACCTTTGATAACCAGACCTGTCAACTTTGGAATACATTTGAAATTCCAAAGGCGGCCAGCATCACCAAGGCGCGGCTCGTGATGACGGTGGACGACGAGTTTACGCTGTATCTTGATGGACGTGTATTGGGTCGGGGAAACGAGTGGCGCGAGTTGTATAACTTCGATTTGACCCAACTGCTGACGCCCGGCCGGCATGTTCTGGCCGTCAAGTGTTACAACAGCGCTGAGGATGCCGGAATGCTCTTTGGTTTGCGGGTTGACCTGGCGGATGGACGAATCATTGAAGTCAAATCGGATCAGAGCTGGAGGATCGTTCCTGATGGAGTAAGCCGGTGGGAAAAACGAACTGAAGCCAAACCTGGCTGGCCGGCAGCGACCATTATAGCTCCGTTTGGCGGCACAACTCCGTTGAACGGCAGTTCTTGGATGCAAGCCCCCGGGAAGGTGATCGTGATGCCGTTATTGCAGCCCATCAAGGTCTTCTTTTGGCAAACAGGCTGGTTCCAAGTCTCGCTGCTCTCGTTGTGCGGACTCGTCATTCTGATTAGCCTTCGCCTGATGGCCCAGTTGGCGCTCCACAGAAATGAACAACGGCTGCTCGAGAAAGAACGTGCCCGCATTGCCCGGGAAATTCATGACGACATTGGCGCAAGGATGACCCAACTGGTGCTGGACGGGGAAGAGGCGCGAAGCGAGCTTTCAGATGCCACAAGTTTGCCGTTGCGACTGAATCATATTTGCGAGGAAGCCCGCGGGTTACTGGCGACCATGGATGAAATCCTCTGGGCCGTGAACCCCCGCCGCGATACGTTGCGCGACTTTACAGCTTATGTCTGCAAATATGCCCAGAGGTTCTTGAGTTCAACACAAATCCAATGTCTGCTAGAGGTGGAGTCGGCGATATCGACAGCTGCCTTTAGCCTGCCACTCCGGCGCAGCCTGTTCATGGCCATTAAAGAAGCGCTCAATAATGCGGTCAAATACTCTGAAGCCACGGAACTGCGTCTGAAAATCCAGCGGCAACACCATAGGCTGGTGGTGGTGGTGGTGGACAACGGCATAGGTTTTGATTCGGCGGCGGTAAATCCAGAACGCAATGGCTTGACCAACATGACCCAGCGAATGAGCGAAATCGGAGGCCATTGCTCCGTCACCAGCCAGCCTGGCAAGGGTTGTCGCGTGGAATTTAGCATTCCTTTGAAGCAGCGGCGTCTTTGGGCATGGATTTGGAGTCCGAACCAGTTTTCGGAAAAAATGAATGATGCCAGAAACGACCGGACAAATGAACTCTCAAAAAATCATGATCCTACCAAGTTCTAAAAGCCTGCAATCCGTGAAAGGGAGACGTTCGATCGAACCATCACGGAAGATGCCCATCAAGGTGGCTTTGGTGGAGGACCAACCGAAGGTTCGCGCCAGCTGGACCAAGTTCATCAACTCTTTTCCTGACTTTACCTGTATTTGTGCTTGTGCCACTGGCGAGGAAGCCTTGCGGGTCATTCCACAAGAGCAGCCTGACGTGATCCTCATGGACCTTTTTCTGCCGCGCATGTCCGGCATAGAATGCACCGTGCGGCTCAAGGAGCTGCTGCCGCAAACCCAGATCATCATTCTCACCGCCATGGACGATGAGGAACTGGTTTTTCTGGCGCTGGAAGCGGGGGCCGACGGTTATTTGCTGAAGCGGACGAAGCCGTCGGATTTACGAACGGCATTGCTGGACGTGCTGGGCGGCGGAGCGCCAAT
>DMQW01000460.1:0-3256 GCA_003455565.1 Limisphaerales bacterium | reverse complement strand
CCAACAAAACGATTGCGGACAAACTGGGTTTGAGCATCGACACGGTGTGCGGTCATTTAAAGCGTGCTTTTAAGAAGTTACATGTGAGTTCGCGCACCGAGGCGGTCGTTCGCTATATGGCCTCCAATACTCCCCAGCAGAAGCCGTCTGCTTGACGTAACGGTTCTTCTTACAGGTCGAATCTCATGCCACAAAACCGGATAAGTGAGCCCAATCACAACTAAATCAAGGTCGCCTTTATGACTGAATACCCATGTATCAATAGCCACCCAAGATGGACTATCATGTTACTCCAGTTGGCGGCATTGCTAATCGTCGGCACGACCGTGACGGTGTTGGCGAAAGAAACCGAGGATGTGTTCACGCCCGCTGCGCCGGAAACGGTGCGGATCAGCGGGCGGCTGGGCGAGAAATTCGACCTGTGCATCACCAATCGCCTCCTGGCGCAGGACGTCGAGTCGGTGGTCGCGCCCTATCGGGCCAAAACGGAAATCGGCGGCGCGGATTGGCGCTGTGAGTATTGGGGCAAGTGGTTCACGTCTCTGACACTGGCCGACGCCTATCACTCCACGCCGGCCACGCGGGAGAAGCGCGACGAGGCGGCGAAGGCGTTGATGGTGACTGCGGCGCCGGATGGCTATCTTGGCACGCGCGTGCCGGGCCACCGGTTGGAAGGCTGGGATGTTTGGGGATGCAAGTATGCCTTGCTGGGATTGATGGCGGATTACGACCGGACTCACGACGCGACGGTGCTGAATGCAGCCCGCCGGCAAACGGATGTATTGATCGCCGAACTCGGCCCGGGCAAAACCAGCATCGCCGATGTCGGGGAATGGAACGGTTTGCCCGCTTCGTCGGTATTGGAGCCGGTAGTGTTGCTTTACGAACGGACGGGCGAGAAAAAATATCTGGATTTTGCCGAACACATTGTCGCCTGCTGGAGCGTGCCGTCAAAACATTTGCCGGCCGGGATGAGACTGGTGGAGGATGCGCTGGCGGGGAAGAACCCGGACCAGATGTGTTCCCCGAAATCTTACGAAATGATGTCGTGCTTCGAGGGTTTGTGCGAACTCTACCGGGCCACCGGCAAGCGCGAGTATCTTGATGCATCGGTAAAACTCGCCGACGGCATCTTCCGCGAGGAGGCGACCTTGGTGGGCGTCGGCACGAGGGGTGAAGTTTGGTTCGGTGGCGCGAAGCAGCAGACCAGCCTAGTTGACAAGCCGATGGAAACCTGTGTGACGGTGACGTGGATGAAGTTCTGCGACCAACTCCTGCGCCTGACCGGCGACGTGCGCTACGCCGACGAGCTGGAGAAAAATCTCTACAACGGCCTGCTCGGAGCGATGATGCCGGACGGACAATGGTGGGCTTACTTCGACGGCTTAATGGGCGTGCGTGTGCCGAGTTATGTGCAACACGCCGATGTCGGGCTGAGTTGTTGCGTGGTCAACGGCCCGCGCGGGCTGATGCTGACGCCGTTCTGGGCGTTCATGCAAAGTGCCGACGGCCCGGTCGTGAATCTTTATGCTGCGGGAAGTGCGCAGGTCGGCACTGTGAAATTGGAAATCACCGGCGACTATCCCGTGAGCGACCAAGTAGCAATCCGGGTGACGCCAGCCTCGACCGAGGAGTTCACATTGTCCCTGCGCATCCCCACTTGGAGCGAACGGACGGAGTTGAAGTTGAATGGCAAGGTGCTGCCGGTCACGCCCGGCTATACAAAGATTCACCGCACTTGGCGCAAGGGCGACCGGGTGGCAATCACCTTCGACATGCGCGCCAAGATGGTTGAATGCAATGGCCAAGTTGCGCTCCAGCGAGGCCCGGTGGTATTGTCGCTAGACAACCGGCTCACGCCCGCCGCCGCCAGCCAGATAACTCTCGACCGGAATCCAGAATTGAAACCAAACCCGGCTGCCGCGAAAAAGATCGGTGCTTGGATGGCGTTTGATGTGGGAGCACTGACGTTTTGTGATTACGCCTCGGCCGGCAACGCCTTCAGCGAACAGAACATTTTCCGCACCTGGTTGCCGCAGCCGCTGGACACGGCGAATGTGTATGAGACCGGTCAGACGTGGCGGACGCTTTCGCACGCCCCGACGTGGACGAATCCGCCCAAGTCCCAACCGCGCGTGGAAAACCCGAAACACGATCTGGCGCTGGCTGCGAACGGAGCTTCTGCCAGTTCGGACAGCGAGTATGCCCATGAACCGGGCTGCACGGGCAAGGTGATTGACGGGGTGCTGGCCACACCCAAAGACTTTGCGAACCGCTGGCATTCGTCGCTCGACCAACCTCACCCGCATTGGGTTGAAGTGCATCTGGCCAAGCCGGCGAATATTTCTACAGTGGTGATCCACTTCGCGGACCCGGACGGTTACCCGGTCAGCTTCGAGGGCACGGTGCGGGTCAACGGCCAGGAACGTCAGGTCATCAACGTCACCGATAACCATGAGGCGCAAGTTTACCGCGCGAAGATCGAGCCGGTGACGACGGATTCCTTCCGGCTGACGATTCGCGCCTCCGCCAACCCGGCCTACCCTAACGCGGCGCAGATCAGTGAAATCGAGCTATACCCATAAAAGGAATCAACCCTGTTCAGAGAGCGAAATGATCAACGTTTTGAAGCCAGTGGCAAAGTAAAAGCTTGAACAACCTCTCATGCTCCCTGATTAAGTCGGAACGATGCGCACTCCGGCTGCTGAATCGTTCCGGTTTAGAGCTGCGATGAAACTGAAAATCTTCCTCGTCCTCGCACTCGTTTTGAGCGACGATTTTATTCCCGTTTCATTTTCTGAATTGAAATTCACTTGAGTTTCACCGCGCGTGCCGCAGAATCAAACTTAACAGGATGCTGAAAAAGCCCATGCAATCTGAAATCACACAAAATCGAGTCTTTATAATCAATGACTTGCATAAGCAAAAAGCCGCAAGTTTTATTTTTTCAGCAGTCTGTTAAGGAATTTTTTCCGATAAAAATGAATTGGTCTTTTTCATTTCGACCGAAGCTGGTGGATACGCTGAAAAATTATTCGGCGGGCACTTTTTTCCCCGACCTCACGACCGGGCTGACGGTCGGCATCGTCGCGCTGACGCTGGCGATGGCTTTTGCCATTGCCTCCGGCGTCAAACCGGAGGCCGGAATTTTCACGGCGGTCATCGCGGGTTTTTTGATTTCGGCGCTGGACGGCACCAAGGTTTCCATCGGTGGGCCGACCGGCGCGTTGGAGCGCCCAACGAAGTCATGCAAGCG